>JAWUWS010000063.1:0-29337 GCA_034111705.1 Psychrosphaera sp. | reverse complement strand
GTATTGAGAACCAAAATCTAAAATTAAAATCTTATGCTGGTGAATGTCTTGTTTTACTGACATGTTTTAGCCTTTTTAATTGAACGGTCAGGTAACCCTGAACCTAGTAATAGAAAAGCCGGATATATAATCCGACTTTGTTTAATAATTTTTATGTAAAACTTGAAGTTAAAAGCTGCAAATTTTGAGTCTTAAGCTGTAAGCTCGAAGCTCGAAGCTAAAGAGACAAACTACTCTTACTTGTTTCTTTATTTGTTTTTAAGTCAGTTTAACTGAGGTCAAGGAAGCAACGCGGAACGTAGAAGTCTACTTGAGCATTGCTGACACCGAGATCAGTTAAACTGACGACAAAACAAAGAAGAAACTAGCCCATACGGTAGTTTGGCGCTTCTTTTGTAATTTGCACATCATGCACATGAGACTCGCCCATGCCTGCCGATGTTACGCGCACAAATTCAGGTTTAGTGTTTAGTTCTGGAATAGAACCACAACCTGTTAAGCCCATTGCTGAACGAATACCACCAAGTTGTTGGTGAATTATATTTTCGATTGGGCCTTTGTATGCAACACGTCCTTCAATACCTTCAGGTACTAATTTTTCTTTGTTGTCTGATTTTTGGAAATAACGGTCTGATGAACCATGAGATTGATTCATTGCGCCTAAACTTCCCATACCACGGTATGATTTGTAATAACGGCCTTGATATAATTCAACTTCGCCCGGTGCTTCTTCTGTACCCGCTAACATTGAGCCAACCATTACACAGCTTGCGCCAGCAACAAGTGCTTTTGAAATATCACCTGAGAAACGAATACCGCCGTCAGCAATAACTGGAATATCTTTACCTGCAACACCGTCAACGGCATCTGAAATTGCTGTAATTTGCGGAACGCCACAACCGGTAACGATACGAGTCGTACAAATTGAGCCTGGGCCAATTCCAACTTTAACCGCGTCTACCCCAGCTTCTACTAATGCTAATGCACCTGCGGCTGTTGCAACATTTCCGCCAACAATATCCAAGTCTGGGTAATCTGCACGAGTTTTAGCAACACGTTCTAGTACACCTTGAGAGTGACCGTGTGAAGTGTCGATTAACAATATATCAACACCCGCATTTACTAATGCTTGAATACGTTCATCTGTACCTGCACCAACACCAACCGCTGCGCCTACACGTAAACGACCTAAAGAGTCTTTACATGCATTTGGCTTACTGTCTGCTTTTTGGAAGTCTTTAACTGTGATCATGCCTTTTAACTTAAATGCATCATCAACTACTAGGATTTTTTCAATGCGGTTTTCGTGCATTAGTTTGAATACGACTTCGTTTGCTTCACCTTCTTTAACGGTGATCAAACGCTCCTTTGGCGTCATAATGCTTGTTACGTTTGTCGTTAAGTTTGTCTCAAAACGTAAGTCGCGGCCAGTGACAATACCTTGTAGGTTGTTGTCTCTGTCGACAACAGGGAAACCTGAAAATCCGTGTTCGTCAGCCATTGCCATCACTTCACCTACAGTAATAGCAGTAGAAACCGTTACAGGGTCAGAAACCACACCGGCTTCAAATTTCTTAACGCGGCGAACTTCGTTAGCTTGAGCTTCAATAGACATATTCTTGTGGATAAAACCTAACCCACCTTCTTGCGCAAGAGCAATTGCTAAACGGCTTTCGGTTACAGTATCCATTGAAGAAGATACCATAGGGATATTTAATTCGATGTTACGAGTTAAACGAGTTTTTAAATTGGCTTCGTGCGGAAGTATTGTGGAATGTCCTGGAACAAGTAGAACATCATCAAATGTTAGAGCTTCTTTAGCTATGCGCAACATGGAAATTTTACCTTAACTTAATATTTGGAAGGAGGTGATTACGTTGCGGCGGGATTTTAGTCTAAAAAGCGCTCTAGGTAAATCAAATTTATTAAAATCTGTGAAATAATCATCACTATTTTTAAAACGATAAATTTCAGTTTATACACTGGTGTTAGACTGGTGTTCGATTCAAATAACAATTTCAACAACTGACTTTCAATTACACTCTTGTTAGACTCTGGGTATTCGTTGATTTTATTGAAATAAAAATAAGTGCAAACTCATAATAACGCCCAGCAACAACACATATATCAAGTTTCAGAGCTTAATCAGAAAGCGCGTATGTTACTGGAAGGTGAGTTTGTTAACATTTGGATTTCAGGTGAAATATCAAATCTAGTTAAAGCCTCAAGCGGCCATTGGTATTTTTCATTAAAAGACCAACGCGCACAAATTAAAAGTGCCATGTTCAAAGGCAATAATCGTTCTGTAAATGCAGTTGTGGAAAACGGCACTCAAGTCTTGGTTCGTGGGCGAGTAAGCTTATATGAACCAAGAGGTGATTTTCAGTTTATTGTTGAGGTTATGGAACCTGCTGGCGAAGGACTATTAAAACAACAGTTTGAACAACTCAAACAGCAATTAGCACAAATGGGCTTATTTGACCAAGATGTTAAACGCCCTATTCCTGTTTCACCAAAGCGAGTTGGTATTGTTACCTCACCAACGGGCGCTGCTGTACACGATATTTTAACCGTATTAAAACGCCGTTCTCCGCAAACCGAAGTCATTCTTTATCCAACTATGGTGCAAGGCGAGCAAGCCGCACAAAACATAATTTGGGCAATTAACGCCGCCAATCATAGAAACGAAGTAGACGTATTAATTGTTGGCCGTGGCGGTGGTTCATTAGAAGACATGTGGTGTTTTAACGACGAAGCTCTAGCTCACACTATTTACAATTCAGCCTTGCCAATTATCAGCGCTGTCGGCCATGAAGTAGATGTCTCTATTTCTGACTTTGTTGCTGATTTGCGCGCACCAACCCCGTCTGCTGCAGCTGAAATTGTATCTACCGACAACTCAGAACTTGTTAACAAAACCACTCAACTGTATTCACGTTTGCTGATGGCTTATACCAATATTCATAAAAACAGAAAAGCACACTTTGGCCAGTTAAATAAAACCTTAAGCCTGTTGCATCCAAGCCATAAAATTAGATTGGCTCAGCAACAAACGGATGAGCTTAATTTAAAGCTGAACAGTTTAATAAAACAAACCGTGGCACAAAAACAACAACGCTCTTTAGTCGCTAAAGAAATGCTATTAGCCAATACACCAAAACACCAATTGCAGCTAGCACAAAATAAACAAATTCAGTTAAGCCATGATTTACACGCTAGCTTTAATAATCACTTTTCTAACTTGCAGCAACGTTTTGCAAAGAACATAGAAAAACTACAAATAGTAAGTCCGCTGGCAACTCTGCAACGAGGTTACGCCATTACAACATCTAACACAGGCAAGGTAATTACCAACACATCGCAAGTGAATATTGACGATAAGTTGAATATCAAAGTGGCTGATGGTGACATTTCCGTGAAAGTAATTAACTGATGCCGTTAGTAAAAATAGTCTTGTTAAAAATATGTTAAAACTCAGTAAGCGCTTACAGCAGCTCGATAAGTTAGTAACCACAAACTACGACCATATTTGGGACTGTTGCTGTGATCATGGTTTTTTAGGCTCAGCCTTACTAACACGCCAAGCGGCCAATATTATCCACTTTGTTGATATTGTCCCTGAGCTGATGAGTGCGTTAAACTACAAACTCAACCAGTTTTATCCTGAACAAAACCTTAATGCTCAAGCTGGTTACGATAAAAGTACTAGCAATAAAGTATTTGACGAAAGCTTATGGAAAACCCACTGTATTGACGTAAACACCTTGCCCCTGCAACAATACCAAGGAAAGCATTTGGTTATTATCGCGGGCGTTGGCGGAGACTTAATGAGTGAATTTGTCACCTCAATTTGCCAGCAACACCCTCAGCTACACATTGATTTTTTGTTGTGCCCGGTTCATCACCAGTACACTTTACGCAAACAACTGAGTAACTTAGATTTAACGCTAAAACAAGAAGTATTAATAGAAGAGAACAAGCGTTTTTACGAAGCCTTGTTATTAAGCTCAGCCACTATGTTATTAAGCTCTGCCATTAATAGTTCCCATAAACCGAACCTTAAACTAACCCTAGCAGGTGAGAGTTTATGGCAAGCTAAAAATGAGCAAGAATATAAAACCGCACAACAGTATTTAAGCAAAACGTTACAACATTATCGTAGAATACAACAAGGCGGTCGAGTGGATGTGGCAAGTATTATTGAAGATTATGAAGCGGTTAAAATAAAACTTTTTAAGAGCTGAATAGCCGTCATAAAAAAACCGCATTAGGTGTATAACCCAAATGCGGCATTCTTACACTTTCATCGGTTTAAAAAACGCTGAAATAATTATCTAGCGTTGATAACAAAACATAAGTAAACAGCAGCACACCAAACATGACAACATGGAACATACCAATTGATGCACCATTTAATAAAGCAGTAGTCTTAAGTTTAGTTTGCAGACGTCTTATAATATAACGGTTAATAAAGGCTGCAGATAAAAGGTTAATCATAATGATCAACAAACGCATTTCTGGTGCCTGTAATACCCCTTCAAAAAATCCAATACCGGATTCATTAGAGTGAGCTTCAAAGAATGTAGTTAACCACTGCGATGAGCCACTTAACCATACCACCATGAAAATTAAGATCTCAAAGAACAATACAATATAAAAAGGCCTTAATGATATTTGCGCATTAGACTGTTTTTTAATATCTAGGTTTAGTTCTGCAATCATGGTTTTTAATTTTTTGTAAACCAAAGGATCATCTTTTGAGGTGTGTTTGTTTAACAAAGACTTTAACTCTGTTAACAATTTCAAAGACTCAACATAGTTTTCCGCTTTACCAAACCGAGCTCTTTGAGAAACCCAAGTATAAATAACCGGAGCCAATAAAGACAAAGCCGCTGCAAACGCACTAATAAAATTGGCGTAATCGCCCAATGACGCATTATTCATTACTACTCACTCCACTTATGATTTTAAAATCTAATTTAAGGTATTGATTAAATAAAAACTAACTCCGTTGTATTAAAATTTGGGCATAATATCAACACTTTATATACAAAATTAAATCACGTCTTATTAATAAGAGAAGAAAAATAGCTATTTTTTGTCTACGTTTTATTGCTTGTTATATGCCTTAGTACACTGGCATATACAAATCAACCTGCATGAGTATTTGGGAGTAAGTATGGATAGTCGGGATATCAATCACACCGAATAAACGATGACCATATAATTGTGTATAAAGACCTAAATATAGCCAGTATTTTTTATCTATTCTTCATTTTTTTTTAATGCTTCTCGCCTTAAATGACGTTCCATAGCAGCTCTAGATATAGGGTATTTAGGCAAAATCAACCATAAAACAATGTATAATATGATTGGTACAGCTAAGAAAAGACTTAAAAAGATAAAAGCCAATCGTAAACCGTTTTTATTTAAGTTGAAATAGTCTGCCAATCCCGAACACACACCCCCAAAAACTATTGACTGTCCACGAGTTAAGACTTTCACTTCTTCTAGATTTTGCATGCTATCTCCATTTGCCTACTACTATAAGAGCTCCATAAAGGAAACCTTCTCATTTCAGTTAAAAACATATCTTTTACTTGTATATTATTAATAACAAAAATCATAACTGTTTGCTAGCGCTATTATTTTTCGAGTTACCTCCAAGCTCATTGTTCAAAACAACTTACGTCCTTCTTTTTATTAACATTCAAAGTTTCAAACTAATAAATAACACAAAATGGCAAAATTAATACTCAAATCAATAAATACAAGATGCTTTCTACATCTCACTTTTAAAAACTTTGCAAAAAACTTGAAATTAAAAACATTCAGCGTACACTTGTGCGCTCAAAAACTGAGCGTACACGTGTAAGCTCAATTTGAGTTAGATGTTTATAACAAAGCACTTATAAAAAAATGAGATTTTTAATGATGATGACTCAAGTAGTAAACCAGTTTTCTAAATGGTTTTTGCACCATCAAACCTTTGCAGGTTATGTAGAGCCAGTTATGCAGGTATTTAAACCTGCATGGCGTGCTGGTCAATTTAGAGCCCAGGTGCTTCATACAAAAATACTAAGTGGTGACTTTTTACAGGTGCAACTTAAGCCAAGTAAAGACTGGCCTGTGCATATTGCTGGACAGCATGTGAGCTTAACGGTTGAAATTGACGGCAGATTATTAACCCGAGTATTTACTGTAGCCTCTAGCCCGCAGCATTTTCAAAAAACAGGCAACATACGTTTATTAATTAAAACCAATAAACAAGGGCGTTTTACGGGCTTGTTAGATAACGCGTTAACACACGGATTATGGTGCAATATATCAGCACCTGCAGGTGATTTTGTTTTTAATAGTTTTGAACCTTCTGCCAAGTTTGATCCACCAGTCGTATTTATTGCCGGTGGCTCTGGTATTACGCCTATGCTATCAATGCTTAATGAGCATTTAACCGCATTTTCAGCTCAGCCATTTAACTTAATTTACTACGCTAAAGAGTCTGAACACCAATGTGTTGATGAGCTAACTGCATTGGCTGACAAGTTTAATCATTTTTCGTTTTCGCTATTAACTCGTAAAGAGTCATCAACTAGTAAAAAACTACTTCCTAGAGCAGCAGCAGATATCACCAGCAATATAAACGTAGAAGAAAAGCCTGACATTTATTGCTGTGGCCCTGCCCCGTTTATGCAAATGGTGCGAACGTTTGCTAACACAAACAAGTTAAATTACTACCAAGAAGCTTTTGGTTTACAACTACCACAATCAGCTTCTACGTCAGATGGCTCAGTACAGACTTCATTTAATGTTTCATTTAATGTTTCATTTAATGGTGTGCCACATGAAGTCAATGCAAACGACGTGTTATTACCTCAGTTTGAAGCCAAACAGTTACCTGTAAAACGTGGTTGTGGCATTGGTATTTGTCATCAATGTCAGTGTGTTAAAAAATCAGGTGTTGTGCGTAATTTAAAAACCAGTGAAGTGTCAGACAATGGCGAGCAGATAATACAACTTTGCGTTAGCCAACCGATGAGTGATTTGGAGTTAGAGCTATGAATGCAGTGATAAATGCCCCCCTAAAAACAAACATAGAAAAAGCGACAAAAAACAAAATTGATTATGACCGGTTAGCAAGTGACTTAGACAGCATAAAAATGGATACGCTAAGTAAAGTAGGTCAAAAAGACGCTGACTACATACGTTCTATTGTGCGTAAACATAGATTATGTGAATGGAGCGGACGTATATTACTTATGCTTGGTTTTATTCAACCTTTGTTATGGGTTGCTGGTGTGCTGTTATTAGCCTTGGCTAAGATTTTAGACAACATGGAAATTGGCCATAATGTGATGCATGGTCAATATGACTGGATGAACGACAAACAGCTTAACTCAAAAGATTACGAGTGGGACATTGCATGTGACGGACAAAGTTGGAACAGAGTACATAACTTTGAACACCATACTTATACCAATATTATTGGCAAAGACCGTGATTTTGGTTATGGCTTGTTACGTTTAAGCGACGACTTTAAATGGCGCTTAAAAAATGTATGGCAGTTTTTTACTTACATTAACTTAAGTGTGTTATTTCAGTGGGGAATTTCATACCACGAACTAGCCGCAGAACGTGTTTTTATTGGTAAAAAGAAAGAGAATCGTGAAGGCTTAGTATCACACTCAACATTAAAAAGGCGTTTCTTTAGTAAAGGTGCTCGTCAGTTAATTAAAGATTATGTGATATTTCCAGTATTAGCAGGCCCATTATTCTTATGGGTACTAACGGGTAACTTATTGGCTAATTTAATTCGTAACCTGTGGACATCTACCATTATATTTTGTGGCCACTTTACGCAAGAAACCGAAACCTTTAAAGAGGACGACTGCCAAAATGAGAGCCAAGGTCAATGGTATTACCGCCAAGTGTTGGGCTCGTCTAATATTCAAGGTGGGAACTGGTTTCATATATTAACAGGTCATTTGAGCTGCCAAATAGAGCACCATTTATTTCCTGATATGCCATCATCTCGTTATCAAGAAGTTGCACCACAGGTCCAGGCTGTATTACAAAAACACGGTATTGATTACCACACAGGCAGCTTTTTTAAACAGTACACGTCTGTATTAAAACGTATTTTACGTTATTCTTTTAAGTAACTTGTAAAAAACAATTACGATCAAAAAAGGGCTAAAAACAGCCCTTTTTTACACTACATATTTATCTAAGCTTTTAACCAAAGATTTTACGCATTAAAGTAATAACTTGGTCAATATTCTTACCTAACTTAACTTCACTGATTAATGCATTACGTTTGTTTTGCATATACGCAGGCATGTCTTCGCTGGCTAAACGTTTATCAACAATCATCTCTGCCGTTTCTTTAGTACGACGACCCGTTGTACCAGGTTTACGAGTAGCAGAAACTGGTTTATCACGTAAACGTACATAGTTTGATTGCTCAGCTAAGCCATCTTCCGCAAACAAGAACAAATCAATTAAGATAGCGCGGTTACGCCATATTTTTTGTTCTGCTTCGTCTTCTGGCATGGCTTTACGCCACCAAGCAAAGCTTCTGATGCTAGACACGATTTCATTCCAGTAACCATCGAAGTTAAAGTTATTAAATTTGGTAACTGATAAACCTTGGCAAATAGCATCTATTTTACCGCTCGTTAACGCTACAAATTGATCTGGACGACGCATAGCTAATAAACGTGTTGCTGCAGCAACAGGCGCTTTTTCACCCGCAGGTTTGTTGTCTGTGTACTCAGTAAACAGTTTACTGTAATCAGTAACAAAAGCTTGGTAATGCTCATGCGTTACTTCACCCTCTAATGGAATGTGTGCCAAAGCAGCATCAAATCCTTCAGGTGTGCCTATCAATAATGCTTGGAAAACTTTTGCGCCTTTTGTTGATGCAAACCATTCACAATCAAAATCATAAATATTAAAGTCATGTTGATTGGTATGTTTACCAGCAAAGGCTAATCTGTCTAATTCACTCATTTGTGCTAACGGGGTAGCACGTAATGCGTCTGTGTAATCTAATAGTCTTAATCTTTCTTCTAACGCTTGTGGTACAGCTTGAGCATTAATAAAGTCATAAAATAGTACCCAAGGTGCAATTTTAGTCATTTTATATTGAGAAATGCTAATGGCTTTAACCAACAATTCTTGCATTTTCTTTAAAGGAACAAACTGAGGTTCATCCATAAGCTCTTGATTTAAATCTTGATTAGAGATCCTTAATAATTCAGTGCTCCAATTTAAAAAGTCATCCGGGTGATTGGTCACCTTTACTGCCATAAGATTTAAACTAAGTTCAGTAGCGTATTGCAAAATGCTTTGATAGATGGTGTTTTCAGCATCTGACAATGCCATTTTTACAGGTGAAGTTAATAGTTTTCTCATGGGAGGTTTATGCCTGATCTGTGTGCGATAACCAATCAGTATAATTGGTATTTGCTAAAAGCCGCGCATATTACGCAATCTAGGAGATATTTCCTAGTAGTAATGCAGCGATTGCCATTATCCGCTTAATAACTAATCATTACAAATATATTACCTTGTTAAATTTAATTATTATTTTAGTTGCCTGAATAATTAAATTTTTATTTTTGTGATTATTTTGATTTTCCTACGAATAACTAAGTAAATTAATTACAAGAGAGGTTTAATTATGTATCTAAGCCAGATAAATACAAAATTCTTCACAGCTATAAATAAGGGGCGCTGAAGTTAATGGATAACTCAAAGAACAGTCGATTTGCTGAATTTATAAATCAGCATAAAGGCATCATATTTAAAGTTGTGAACTCATACTGCGCCAACCAGCAAGATAGACAAGACTTAGCGCAAGAGATCATTACTGCTATTTGGCTATCGTTTGACAAGTACGACCCGCAATATAAGTTTTCAACTTGGATGTACAGAGTCTCACTCAATGTGGCAATTTCGTATTACCGTAAAGACAAAAAACATCATAGTAATGTTTCTATCGAACAGAGCGGCATTTTTAACATTACAGAAATAAATGATAACGATGCGAATAATGATGAAATAAAACAGCTTTATCAATTTATAAATCAGTTAGATCAGCTTAATAAAGCCATTATGTTGTTGTACTTAGAGAATGAAAGCCACTCTGATATTGCCATTAGTTTAGGTATAAGTAAAACCAACGTGTCCACTCGTATCAACCGAATTAAACAAATTTTAAAACAGCAATTTATACAGCAGGAGTCTTAACATGAATATTGACGACTTAAAAAATACCTGGGATCAGCAAGACGCTATAATTGAGTCTAATGTTGAGATAAACAAAAGTAAATTATCCGACATAGAAACTAAACAACATAAAAGTAAATTTTTAGGTTTGATGGCAATGCGTATATGTGAAAGCATCGTTTTTTCGATAATTATTCTACTTTTATCACGCTACGTATTAGATAACCTTGTATTAACAGCACCTACAATTTCGGCCTGTATATTAGCGGTATTTTCCATCGTTGGATTTATAGGTAGCGCTGGACAAGTATTGCTAATTACTAAATTAGACTATTCTGCGCCAATAAACATACTGCAGAAAAATATATTAACGATTGGGTCACACAAGCTGCAATTTACTAAGCTAATATTTATGTCAGCTCCATTCTATTTGTCTTATGTGTTTTTAGGCTTTGATATTTTATGGGGTATTGATTTTTATACTCTTATTGATAAAGATTTAATGACGGCTTATGTTCTGACCTCTTGCTTCTTTCTTGTGGTGATTACTTTTATGGCTATTAAGTTAAGCTATAAAAATATAGCAACACCTTGGGTTAAATGGACTATTGAGTTTTTGATAGGAAAACATTTAGTCAAATTATCTGGAGTGGTTAATAACCTTGAGAAAAAATAACAAAAAAGTGGCAATAAAAAAGGTCATACTATTGTATGACCTTTTAATTATTTCATTTGTTAATAAACCAAATTATGACGCTGGTTTATAAGCAACCACTTTATCTAATAGCATGTAATTTACTGGTACGAGTATTAATGTAATAAAAGTAGCAAACAATATCCCAAAGCCTAATGAAACTCCCATAGGTATTAAGAATTGTGCTTGAGTTGACTCTTCAAACAATAAGGGTAACAAGCCAATAAAGGTGGTTAAACTGGTTAACATTACAGGCCTAAACCTTGCAGCACCAGCCGTTGATACCGCGTCTAATAACGCCATACCTTCACTGCGTTTTTTATTAATGTAATCCACCAATACTAACGAGTCATTCACCACTACACCTACTAAGGCTAACATCCCTAATATACTCATGATGGTTAAGTCCATTCCCATGATCCAGTGTCCAACAACAGCACCTAAAATACCAAAAGGAATAACACTCATAACCGCAACTGGCTGCCAATAAGACTTAAACGGTATCGCTAATAAACAATAAATTGCAAAGAAAACCAAGACGAGTCCCCACTGCAATGAGCCAAAGGATTCTCTTTGTTCTTTAGCTTCACCTTCCAATGAATGACTTACCCCTGGATATTTAGCCACAAGTTCATCTAAATATTGTTTTAAGTCAGCATTCAATGCCGTCATATTGGTTTGAGTTTTATCTAAATCAGCAGTGACATTCAACACTCGGTATCTGTCGATTCGACTGATTGTGGACGGACTTTGCCCCGGTATTAATTGCGCAACATGTGACAGAGGAACGTCGCCGCCTGACGGTGTGCTAATTAAAACGTGCTCTAAATTAGAGATCGCTTGACGCTCATCTAAAGGTAAACGAACCATTACGCGTACATCATCTCGCCCACGCTGAATACGTTGTACTTGTGATCCATAATAAGCCGTTCTAACTTGCTGCGTTATACTATTACGAGTTAACCCAAGGGCTTCACCTTGTTTGGTTAATTCAATTTGTAGCTCTTGTTTACCATTTGACATGCTATCGGCAATATCAAATACGGTAGGGTAAGTCGTTAGTCGTTCTTTTACTTTATCTGCAACTTCTTGTAATAGCTTAATTGACGTTGCCGATAGTTGCACATCGATTGGATCTGAAGAACGACCAATTTCAGCTCTAAACGCTAATGACTCAGACCCTGGTATAGTACCGATTAATCCACGCCACTCTGTTAGTAACTGCCTTGATGTAATGGTTGACTCACGCTGCTCAGGTGGAATAATTTCAAAACGAACTCGACCTTGATGCGTTGTTCCACCACGGCCACCAGTAATAGCTAAAATATTCAGCACAACCGATTGACCATCTTCATCTACGTATTTTTCTTGTAACACACCAGCTGAGTCAGATATTTTTCTAATAAACTTATCTGTTATTTCAAATGGCGTTCCTGTTGGCATGGTTAACGTCATGCTAATGGTTTCACTTGGAATACGCGGGAAAAATACAAACTTAGTCCAGCCTGACAGAATTAAACTAACCACTAAAATAAAAGCACCTACAAACATAGATACCGTTGTACCTTTATTATTTAATGCCTTTTTAAGTACAGGTTGGTAGTACTTGATAATTGCTCTTTCAAAACCGTCTGCAAAGTTTTGTTGGAATTTAGAAAAACCAGTTAGTTTAGATTCATCACGATATTTAATAAATTTCAAATGAGCAGGTAAAACAAATTTAGACTCAATTAATGAAAATAGTAAAACAGGAATAATTACCACAGGAAGTTGAGCAAACAACGCACCTCTATTACCTTCAATAAAGGCGAGTGGTAAAAATGCAACAACGGTTGTTAATACTCCAAATGTTACTGGAGTCGCTACTTCTTGTGTTCCTTTTATGGCCGCTTCTTCACTCGACTTATTATGCCGCATGTGTGTGTAGACGTTTTCACCGGTGACAATAGCGTCATCTACCACAATCCCCAATACCAAAATAAAGCCAAACAAACTCATGACGTTTAATGTAATACCAAAAAATGGCATAACGATAAATGCGCCCATGAAAGAAATAGGAATACCAATAAATACCCAAAATGCAATAGCCGGACGTAAGAATAAAGTCAATAACAAGAGCACTAAAATACCGCCTTGTAATGCACTTGACGTTAATGTAGCTAAACGGTTTTTAACAATTTGTGAGTTGTCATCCCAATAACTTAATTCATAACCTTCTGGTAAATTGTTTTGCTGATCAACAATGTATTCTTTTACTTTATCCGCCACTTCAATCGCACCTTGCTGGCCAATACGATAAACATCAATAAATACAGCTTGTTTACCATTAAAACGGGTACGAATTGGGTATTCTTCAAAACCATCGTTAATACTGGCCACATCTTCTAAATGAATAATAGTGCCGTCGGTGTTGTTTTTAACCACTATGCTGGCAAATTCATCTTTGTGATAAGCCTGACCTTTGGAGCGTAGTAAGATATCACCACCAGAACTTCGTAAATTACCTGCTGAAATATCTAACGAGCTACTGCCTACCGATTCTGAAATATCATTTAACGTTAAGTTGTATTGGCGTAACTTATCTTGATCAACTGAGATTGTGATCTCGTAGTTGCGAACACCCGTTAATTCTAATTGTGTAATACCAGGTATACGTAACATGTCATCGCGAATACGTTCAGCATATTCCCGAATTTCAGCTTCACTATAATCGCCTGCAATAGTTACGGTTAATACTTCTCTAATACGCTGACTCAACCCAACTACAGGATTTTCTGCATCAGCAGGGAACGTATTAATAGCGTCAACTCGACTTTTTATATCAGCTAGCATATCGCGAGGTTCATAACCTGACTCGACTTCTATACTGATAGACGCGCTGCCTTCAGAAGAACGGCTAGTGATACGTTCAATACCTTCTAAATCTTGAACCGCTTCTTCTACACGAATTGAAACGCCTTGTTCAACATCTTCAGGTGTCGCACCACGTAAGCTCACTTTAACTGAAATGACATCAGACTCAAACGATGGGAACACTTCTAGCGGAATACGGTTAGATAACGAAAATAATCCAGCCAATAAAATAGTTATCAGCAGTAAATTTGCAGCAACGTGATTTTTAGTAAACCAAGCAATCATAATTACTCTCCGCTAGCACTACGTTGTTGGCGTTTGGCTTGCATTTGTTTAAACATTTGCTCAACTGAAACGCCTTCTTTTTCAGCCATTTCTATTAACTTTGCTTGTCTATCTTCAGGTAAGTCTGCAAAGCTGCGTGGTTTTCTCATACCGTCGCTTCGCCCTTTCGCTGTACTATTATCCGATTCGCTTTCCTTACCAGCTATAGATACTCGAGTACCAGAACTAACTTGCCCTAATGAAGTAGTCACTAACTGTTCGTTTTCTGCAAGCCCTGACTTTATGATAGCGTCCGTTTCATTTTTCCATAGTAAGGTTACTTCACGACGTCTAAGCACACCTTCTTCAACTACGTAAACATAGCTACCTTGGTATATTGATTTATTTGGCACAACTAAAACATCTGACAATAATTTCCCTGATATTTTAGCACTCACGTACTGCCCAATTTTAATTGGAAAGTCATTCGCTTTGGTTAATGCATATGGGTCTTCAATTTGTGCCACAACATAAAGCTGTTGTGAATCACTGTCGATTGCGCCTTCTGTTCTCACTAAGCTGCCTTGCCATTTATGTTGCTTACTCATTTCTGATTCAAACACAACTAATGCTGGCTCTGCATTAACCTTTTGATTTCTATATTCTTCAGGTAAATCGATTAACTCTAAATCTTGATTTTTAAGAGGTAATCTAACTTCTACATAATCAACCGCATAAATATCTGCCAACTCACTGTTGCTTGAGATCACTTGACCCACATCTACATTTTTAGTTAATACTCGACCAGCATAAGGCGCTACGATTTTAGTACGTTCTAATGTTAACTTAGCTTTATCTAATTGAGCTTCAGCAGATAATAATTCAGCTTTTGCCGCTTCTAACTGCGGTACACGTAAAACTAAATCACTTGGCTCACCTTTTTTACCTAAACGTTGCCAATCTGTTAACGCTTGAGCTGACCATGCATTTTCTTCTGCTAATTGTTGTTTTGCATCAAGTAAGCTTGCCTCTGCGATTTTCACATCGGCTTGGTGGTCGCGATCATCTAATTTAAGTAAAACGTCACCTTGTTCAAAAAAACCACCGTCACGAAAATTGTCACTAATGTAATTAATCTGACCTGATGCCTGAGCCACTAATACACTTTCTGTTCTTGGCCTAATTGTGCCAAAACTATTTAATTTTATTTGATACAACTGTGGCACTAACTTTTGTACTTCTACAGTCATCTGTGGTGCCTTTGAAGGCCTTTGACGATCTGCCGTCGGTGGATTAGAGAATATAAATACCGCTAATAGTATAGAGCCAGCTAGAATAACTAGTGGGATACCGTACTTTTTAAATTTCGACATTGATTGAGACATAATTACTTCTCGTCCTTAGATAAAATTGAACTGAAATCACCACCAAGGGCAATGAATAGTTGTAAACGACTGCTAAGCATTTCGTATTTAAGTTCTATAACTGAACTTTGAGCGGTAAATGCTCGACTTTGAGCATCAAGCACTGTGGTGTAACTGACCAACCCTTTTAAGTACTGTTCAAATGACACTTCTTCTGCAAGAGTTGCATTCTTTTCAGCGTCTATGTTTGCTTGATAACTAAATTGTAAGTTATCAACCTCGGTTAAACTGTTTTCAATAGTTGAAAAAGTGCTAAATAACGTTTCTAAATAAGCTTGTTCCGCTTGTTGTGTTTCTAATCGAGCGCTTTTTTCATTTGCAGCTAATCTCCCTGCATTAAAAATTGGAGCCGTAAGGTTACCAACCAATGACCAACCTATATCAGACGATAATAAGTCCGACAACTCAGCACTAGATACACCGGAACTAGCTGTCAAGCTCAAACTTGGAAAACGTTGTTTATGGGCGTAAGCCAATCCAGCATCTTCTGCCAATAACAAATTCCACATATATTGTAGTTCTGGGTTATTTGCTACCACTTCAGATGGAACACCAACGGCTACAGGTTGAGCTAATTCTGGTATAGCAGAAGCATCCATTTGCAAAGCTGCACTTGGGTACTTACCTAATAACAGTTCTAATTCTCGTATGTCTGATTGCAATGTCGTTTTCTGAGTTGCAACCGTTGAGCGCTGACTGGCAACATCATTACGAGCAAGATATACATCTAAAGATGTGTTTAAACCGCTCTCGTAACCGGCTTCTATTATCTCTAAATTTTGCTCTATGCTTTTTAAACTTCCTTTAGCTAACAATAATTGCTGATTTTGCTCTATTGCTTGATACCAAGCTAATATCACGTCATAAATCAATTCTGTTTTTAGCTGCTCGTATTGAGCTAATAAAGCTGCATAGTTCAAATTAACTTGACGCTCCGCTGCACCTAACTTACCCCAAATATCGAATTCATAGCTTAAAGCTAGTGATAAGTCGTTACTTGTTGTTAAGTCTGTATAGTCACGTCTTGAAGAAGATAAATTAAGATCTAATGAAGGCCACAAAGTGGCTCCGCTGATGATCACATCTTGTTCCGCTATTTCAACGTCTAACAAGTCTTGTTTTAAGCTTCTGTTATTTTTTAACGCAAGTTCTATGTAACTTTGTAATTCTGGGGTTATCAGCTTATTTAGCCATAGGCTATTATTAGCGGTATTAACTTTATCCGTTAATACATTTTCTTTTGACCAATTTTCCGGCGTAGGAATAGAATCTAATTGAGTTTCTATGGCGGTATTTGTTGTACAACCAACAACAATAAAACTACTGGCCAATATAAAACTTAGATACGACTTTTTTTGAAACAACATTTATCTAAATCCAAAACAGTTAAGGTTTAATAAACTATAAGACGGCAAATTACTCAAGAATCATACCGTAATTTTTATATATAAATTTCAATAAGTTAAACAACTAAAACCGATTGAAATTCCATTTCACACAGACATTTCCTCATATGAGGAATTAAATATCCTTAAATAAGAACATTTATGAAGAAATACTTACTGAGCAATTATAATACATCTCCTATTCCAAGTAACAAATTCACTTGCGACAAATAACCTATAATACCAGAGCAATAAACTTTATACGGACAACACACTAATACAGTTTACTTAATGTTCAAAAAAACAGTTTGAAATTAACACTATAAATTGGTAATAATGATTGGTAATTAATTAAAACAAAAACTGGTAATAACGTGACATTTAAAATAATAACAATAAATCTGTTAATTGTGCTTCTTCTGTCTGCCTGCTCATCCGGTGATTCAGAAGTTAAAGATGAGCCAACCATAACCACAATATCAAGCGAAACTGAGGAAACTGAGGAAACTATTACATTAAGTTGTTCTTCAACCTATAAATTAACTGCACTATCTGCAACAAACCTCACTACTCATACGGCTAATGCATCCAATTTAATAGATGATGTTGCCACAAATGTTTCATCATGGAGTAATACAGGCCGTGAGCACATTGTAGAGTTTGAACTTGAAAATCCAGTACTCCTAAAAAACTTCGTTATTTATTGGCTGAATCAAGATGTACAAAATAATTACGAAATCAGTGCCTCTCAAAACAAAACAGACTGGACTGACGTAATTGTTTTAGGGCAGTCGGAACAAGGCAATTTAGCTCCAACGTTAGTCACTTTAGGCAGTTCAGAAGTAACAGCTAAATACATACAGTTAAAGGCGATGGGAAATAATCTTGACGAAATAAACGGCATTGTTGAATTTGAAATTTTTGGCTGCCAAGATCAAGATGAAGTACAACATCAAATCAATCTAGATGATTGGTATTTAAGCGTCCCGACAGATGATGATGGCAATAGCAAATCCGACAGCATATACCAAGATGACCTACTTGATGGATATTTTGATCCACGCTTTTTCTACACATCACAAGATAATGGGTTAGTTTTTAAAACATCCGTCAGTGGTTATAAAACCTCAGAAAATACCAGCTATGTTCGCACTGAATTACGGGAAATGTTACGCCGAGATGATGACGATATAAAAACTCAAGGTGTAAATGAAAACAACTGGGTTTTTTCCACAGCTCCCACATCTGATCTTAACGCTGCAGGCGGTATCGACGGTACGCTAGATGTCACCATAAAAGTAAATGCAGTGACAGCTACGGGTGATACTTACCAACAAGGCCGAGTCATTATTGGGCAAATTCATGCCAATGATGATGAACCTGTGCGTTTGTACTATCGTAAATTACCAAGTAACTCGCTAGGTAGTATTTATATTGCCCATGAGCCGATAGATAAAGATGATGTTTATTTTGAATTAATTGGCAGCAGAAGCGACAACGCCAGTAACCCTACTGATGGCATCGCTATAGATGAAGCCTTTTCGTATCAAATAAAAGTAATTGGTAATGAATTAACAGTAACGATTATTAGAGACGGAAAAGATGATGTGATTCAAGAAGTTGATATGTCGTCCAGTGGTTACGATGTAGGGGATCAATATATGTACTTTAAAGCAGGTGTGTACAATCAAAATAACTCAGGTGATATAAATGATTTTGTGCAAGTAACAATTTACAACATAGTTAACAAACATACTGGTTACATAGATTAATAATAAAAATAAAGAGGAATAAATATGTACAGAATATTAATTATATTTTTAACACTGTCTTTCACAGCACATAGCAAAGATGCTGAAATGATGGAATTGTTAGGCGGTAAACTAGAAATAACAATATCAACAGAGTTAAAACAATTATCTAGTGCTGCGATTAACAAACGCTTTTCAAGTAGTAAAATAAAACCATTAGTTGTGTTCAGTGATATTGACGAAATTGCGACTATTTCTGTACAGCAATATAATACTCCTGCTGAAAAGTCTTCAATGAAAAAAATACAAAAAGCACTGTCCTCTATGCTTAAACAAGTTAACCCTGAAGCTAAATGGAAAAAAGACAAGTTAAACAGTCGTTTTGGTACCAAAGCCGGTATATATGAATTTGAGAATAAAGGCTTGGGAAAATATGAATATCAGATAGTGTATGCGTTTCCTGTAGGTGGGAAGCTTACTTTAGTTACATTTATAACCACAGACAATAAATACAAAGCTAATTGGGTTAATTTAGCAAAAGAGTCATTTGACTCTATAAATGTTTACTAATTCCTCCCCTTACTAATTGGTCAACCAAAATACCACAAAATAAAGATCATTTTGGTTGACAATCGGGTTTAACAAAATAATACTCATCCCTGAACTACTTTGTTTGAAATTTACTCTACCTGAGGAAATTGCAAACAATTTAATTTACATAAAAATATAACAGGGAAATAATAATAATGAAAAAAACACTCTTAATTGCAGCAATTACACTAGCGATAGCAGGTTGTGATAGCGATGATGCAGCAAGCAATGTTGCCGGCTCTGTGAGTATATCTGGGGATGCAACAGTAGGACAAACACTGTCTACAACAATCACAGATGAAAACGGCTTGGCTAATGCAACTGTTACTTACACATGGTTGGCAGGTGAGGATGCTATATCAGGTGAAACTGGCAGTTCATTAACATTAACAGATTCATTGATTGGTGAAGAGGTTTCCGTTACAGCATCTTACACCGATGATGATGGATTTGAAGAAACACTCAGATCAAGTGAAACCGATCCAGTAGCAAGCTCAAATATCCCAGCAGTATTTACAGGTGATTTGACAGGTGCAGTTTCAAACGACGCATCTGACGCCATTACTGGCACCGTTATAGTTACGGATACCGATGAAGGTGAAAGTACAACAGTGGTGCAAACAGACGCAACCACCACTTACGGTACCTTTTCAATTACTACAGCTGGCGTATGGACTTACACTTTAGACGTTACTAATACTACGGTTGCTGCATTGGTCGATGCAAGTGATACGGTTTCAGAAAACATCACTATTACATCTGCAGATGGAACAGCTTCAGGAATTGCCATTACCGTATCAGGTGTTGACCCAGATCAAGTAGCCAAAATTAGTGACTCAGACGATGAAGACACTGGTGAGTTGTACTATCAATTTGAGTCAGGCTTAAATACAGGCAAATTATCTTTATCAATTCTTTATGGTGAAGATGAAGAAGAGACTGCATACATTTCATTGTATGACACTGAAGGTTCAACTAAGAGTCTTATTGGTGAACTCGCTTTCAATGAAGGCGAATTTGGTCTTCGCTTGAATACCTTTGTAGCTGGTACCACACCTAGTAAGGATAATAGTGAATCAAGTGCAATAGATTATGATGCGATTGATGCACCTGACTTTACTCCAGGTGAGTGGATTGATGTGGTTATGACTTGGGATACATCAAGCACAACCGATATAGGCACGTATTCGATAATGATTGACGATACAACTTATGGTCCGTTTGACTCTCAACACCCTACTCCAGGCGTGTTAGTTGAATCAATGACGGTTAGATTATCATCAAATTCAAGCCTATCTACAGACGCAATCTACGTAGATGATCTTAATATCTATTCAGATGTTGCAGGTACTACTGCTATTTTAGAAGAAGACTTTGAGAGTTACACTCTAGGTGATTCACTTGCATCATCAAACGACTCTTCACCATTTGGTAGCAGAACTTTCGAAGCAGAAGTAGTTGTTTATGGTGCTGAAGATTCAACTGATGGTTCAGGAGATGGTGATGGTTCAAGTACTGGCTCTGGTGGAGACGATCCGACACCTGGGACTGCTGGTAACCAAATAGTACAGATCACTGATACCGACACAACAGATGCAGGTGAGTTAAGACTTAAGCTATCTACAAGCGATCGGATCGTTAAAGGTAAATTAACCGTTGCTTTCAATAAAAGCTCCGCTGCAAATTGTACTTTTAATGCTAATGAAAAAGACGCTTACATAGCCATATACGGAGCTTCTACTAGCTCTTACGATGCACTTGTAGATCTGCGTATAGACGGAAGTGATTACGCTTCAGATTACGCTATTCGAAAAAATGATGTAATTAATGATAAGACAGTACAGATCACTAATGCAACATTTACTGCCGAAACTTGGACTGACGTAGAAATCACTTGGGATGCAACAGCTGCTGATGACTCAACAGGACCGTTAATTACATTAAGTATTGATGGAACGTTGGCGACGACTACTGCATGGAACAGCTATAGCGAAACTCTTAGCGACCTAGTTGATGGAGCACAGTCGTTTGCTTTCAAACTTGGGGATACAAGTGCGATATTAGAAAGCTGTATGTTAGAAGTAGATAATGTGAAGGTATACTCTACTGACGCAGAAGGTGTTGATACTATCGTGTTTGAAGATAACTTCGAAAGCTATACAGATGGAGCATCTCTTCACCCTGATGATGGAAACTCCGATTTATACAATAGCGCAACGCAAGAAGCGGTTATTGCAACTGAAAATGATTAATAATCTATCGTAATAAAAATTAAAAATAGCGCTCTTAGTAGCGCTATTTTTTTTGATAAAGATTAAGTTAGCCGTCGTATTTTCAAATAAAAAAGCTCTGCCAATAATAACTAATAACAAGGGCTGAAAATACCAAGACTCGTATCAAAATCTAAACAGGTGTTCCTATGAACAAGAATTTAATAACGCTTATTATAATACTTACCTTATCCGCATGTGGGTCTGATACAGACTCATCCAACAGTCCTGCCACCTTTTCAGGTGTTAACTCTGCCAGTATAGATAACACAACTGCCAGCTATAACAATACAATTACCGTTAATGATGAAGACCAAGGTGAATCCGAACTTATTAGCCAAAACCAGACTTCGACTAGCTATGGTACTTTTTCTATTACTTCAAGTGGTGCATGGACCTATCTATTAGATATGACCAATAATGACGTGAGCAGTTTATCAAGCAGTTCTACATTAACTGACATTATTACTGTCACATCTATTGACGGCACAACAAGCACAATAACAATTACAATAACGGGTGTGAATAATCAAACAAATACCCCAGCGGTAATTACTGAAACAAATGAAACTATTACTAATATTCAATCTGATGAAATTGAAGGTGAAGTAAATGTTACCGATGAAGATGGTGAGAACGAAGAAAGCATAATACCTCAAACCGATACCACTACTACTTATGGAACTTTTTCTATTGATTCTAATGGCGCTTGGACTTATGAACTAGATACATCTAATACTGTGGTTTCTGCTTTATCTTCGGCAAGTGAAACAATAACCGACACTATCTCCATTGCATCTATTGATGGAACCGAAGGGAATATCATTATTACCATTACCGGTATTGATGCGGTTATTATCGATCCCACTCCTGTTTCAGGAGCTGATACTGTACCCGATATCAACTGTACTCAAACAGTCAGCTCTATTTCTGCCTTGGAAGATGCTGCCGAAGATTTAGTAGCAGGCGATACGTTATGTCTAGCCGATGGTACATATAGCGGAGACTTAGAATTGTATATCGAAGGAGTTGGTACTGAAACTAGCCCTATTACCGTTGCCGCTGAGAATCCAGGAAATGCAATTATTACCAGTGGCGAAATGTCTATTAGATTGGGCGGACAATACATTGTCGTTCAAGGTCTAGTATTGCGAGATGGTGAGTCTGGTAGTTCAATCATAAAATTTGAAAAAGAAACAGAATGTAATTACTGCCGAGTTACAGAAGTGTCTGTTATTGACATGGATGATGGGGATTACAGCAGTTCTAAATGGATTGAGTTTTATGGACATCATAACCGTGTTGACCATAGTTGGTTCTCGGGAAAAGAATCCCGCGGCGCTTTATTAGTATTTGGTCGATGGACTTCTGAAGAAGATTTTAATGCAAATGGCTTCCCTGCTGATTATGGCCAAATAGATCATAATTACTTTGGCGACCGTCCACCAGCATGGGGCAGAGCTTATGCAGCAAGTGATGATAATGAATATGAAGGTATACGTATTGGCTTAAGTACCACTCATTCAGCACCATCCTATACCATTGTAGAAAATAATTACTTTGAACGAATTCAAGGTGAAGCCGAAATCATTTCTAATAAATCAGCAAACAACATCATTCGTCAAAATACTATCCGTGACAGTAATGGCTCAGTTGTAAATCGTCACGGCGCGGAGGTTACCATTAGTAATAACTTTATTTTTGGTGATGACAATCCATTCTCAGGTGGTATTCGTATCGTTGATGACGGCCACATCATTACAAATAACTATATCGAAGGTGCTCGTTTTTTAAGCTCTAATTGGAATGGCGGTATCGTATTAACCACAGGTGATGGCTCAGGCGACACTGATAACGGTTATCAAAATGTTGAAAATGTATTAATTGCTAATAACACTATCGTAGACAGTGTTAATAGTATTAACACGAATGGTGGCAATAATAATCAAGCGCCAGAAGATATTTATTTTGTTAACAATGTTGTCGATGATGCTATTGGTGCCGTTATTCGTACTAATGGCGAAAGCATGCCATCGGATTCAGTATATGTAGGTAATTATATATTTGGTCAGGGGTTTTCTGATAACACTGATGTTACTGAAGGCAATACAACTGGTTTCGACTTTATTGATGCTATGTTAGAAAAAGCCAGTGATGACTTATACCGAGTAGGAAGCAACAGTCCAGATTTAACAGCGAATACCACGTCTGATATTGGTGATTTTACATTACCAATAATTGATATGGATGGACAAACAAGATCAGACACCACAAGCTCAGGTGCGGACGAAGCATTAACCAGTTCAGCAGTATTAACACCATTATCATCCACTGATGTTGGCCCTAAAAACTACCGTCCAATATCAGGTAAGATGTACGTAGAAAAAGTAACTATTACTAACCATGATTTTGATAGTGGCGATTTAACCGGTTGGACAAATAACAATACAACGGGAGCTGAAATCACCACTGGTGATGATGTATTCTCTAGAGGTAATAGTTTAAAACTAGATAGCAATACGACAGACATAAGCCAAACCGTCAGCGTAACAGCAAATACTAACTACAATTTATCAGCCTTTATGAAAGGAGCTGCTAAATTATCGGTTACGGTAGATGGGCAAACCTATAAAACTGAAAGAGCCTCTGACAGTTACGGATTTAGCTCTGTAAGTTTTAACTCTGGCGCAGGTACAAGTGCAGTTATAACCGCTTCAGTCGATGATTTTATAACTAATGAAGCGACTATTCTAAATCCTGACTTTGACGATGCTCAAGATAATTGGCTTGTAGTTGAAGGTACAGGCATAGGACAAGTTCAAGATTCCGATAACTCTACTACTTCAACTAACGGTTCGATCAAGTTTAAATATGATTTAACCAAAGGTGATAATGGCACTCCACACGACCCATACATAGCGCAAACGGTATCCGTTAACACAAATACGCAATATACTTTTAGTATCTATCAGTTATTAAAAAGTAGTCATAGCGGCTCCACCATAAGATTTGGCGTTTTTTCTGAAAGTGATGAGATTGCACTTAGTGATGCAACCATCCTTGCAGAGAAAGGATCAGTATATGCCGACTTAGTTGCAGCTGGTAATGATGAAGCTGATGATGATTTCTTTCAAGATACACTTGCTATTGATACTGGTAGTAATACATCTTTGACTATATTTGCTCAATTTCAATCAAGCACAGGTGATGAAATTCGAGTAGATCAGTTTGAAATTAGTTACCAAGGTGAGCCTGTAGAAGGAACTGAAGCCTTTTTTGACAATATACGTTTAGTATCACATCCACTGTCAACTACAGAGTCTGATGCAGCTGAGAACGATTAAGGCCACCATCATCTAACAAGCAGGTGTTTACATTGAATAACCCCAAGCTAATTATGAATTAGTTTGGGGTTTATGTTTCAAGATAGTTAGCCTAAATTCCATCACAGCTAAAAAATAAGAAGTCAGTTCGCAAACATTACTTACCACTTTTTAAAAAAACTATTCTCTATTCTCTATTCTCTGCCAAGATATCAACATGTCCTCAATCACCATTTCAAATATGCCTATAACGTGTATCTCTCAGCAAAAATGTAATCAATCTATTTAGCAACTCACACTACCTACCATTAAATAACGTATTGGTAGTTGATTAGAAAAGAGATAGTAATATCGCCATGATAGGGATAAGAGCTATTCCCTCCCATGAAAACACAAATACAAAGCAAAAAAAAACCTACTGATTAAAGTAGGTTTTGATTAAATAGACGTTTAAGTTAATTAAAATTTATAACTAGCACCAAACGTTATACGACGGTCAGTTATGCCTTGAGCACATTGCATAGCGCCTTCGTTAACACAAGATTGAATAATATCAGACTCAGTTAAGTTAATCGCTTCAATACCAAGATTTAACTTCTCATTAACGTCATAACTTACGCTTGCATTAAGTTGCCCGCGGTCATGTGTAACAACAGGGAAACCTAATGTTGAGTTTAATGATGCACCGGCTGCAGTATCTTCAGTACGGTATGCTTCACGCCATGTGTAACGTACACGTGCAGAAATATCATGTTTCTCATAATAAAATGTTACGTTATAAGCATTTTCAGAGAAATCTAACAACCCTTGTTTTGATGTATACTCAACAAACTGAGAATCGTCATATACACCTTGAATCGCATTGAAGATATCTATACCTCGGTCTGCTGAAGTGTAAACAGTTGAACCACCAGAAAACTCTTGAACCGTATAGTTAGCTTGAACACCAAAACCCGAAGCCCAACCTAAGTCATCTTCAAAAGTTGAAAGGTCATATTGAAATGCCATTTCAATACCGGTTTGAGTCAACGTCGCTATATCATTAATTGTTGTATTTTTATCAACACATAAGCCAACTGTATTTGAGTCACCAAGTGAGTTTGGAATAACAGCAGGGTTATAAATTCCCCCATCTTCACAAGCAAGGTCGAAATAACGATTACCTTCCGAGTCTGTTGCTGCCGAATCTAAAATAGAACTAAAGATGTTTGTACGATCTTTCTTAAAGTAACCAACACTAACCACCGCAGCTTCAGCAAAATACCACTCAGCTGCGATATCTAGTGAAGTTACTTCTTCTGGCTCTAGATTTGGGTTACCAAAATCCACGGCTGTATTTTCATTTTGAGTATATGAAACAGATGTATTTAAGTCGCCAAAGTCTGGACGACGAATATCTTGTCCCCAACTCATTCTTACAATGACATCATCAGCAATGTCCGCAACTATGTTTATACGAGGTAACGTATAACTATAGCTACCAGTATTTTTCACTTGAGAAACAACATTGTTAACTTCAGTATCACCAATTGAGGTGATATCAGTCATAATTTGACGCACACCTACATTACCGCGCACCATCTCATATTCAAAGTTTACTTGAGCGTATAAAGCCGTTGTTGACTCTTCAACTTCAAAAGCAGCGGTTGCACTAGGCTCTGTGTTTAAAAAATCTAACGCAATATAATCACCATCACTATCAAGGAAATCGCTTATACCTCTAGCTTCCATATCATTACGATGAGTTTGCATTGCAGCTTCAAGTGTATCAATAACTGATTGTGGATTATTAAAAGCTAGGTCTGGATTAATAATAAGGAAATCAGTAAATGCCAATGCACGACCATCAGCTTCACCAAAGTTACTTGGCCCATTAACTAACAACTCGTCAAATAAGCTACCATTTGGGCTATCAATCATTTTACTAAAGCCACCAATTCTATCCGATACTGAGATAGATTCATGTTTTACAGTATTATAACGAAGGCCTGCATCAACTGTGGTGATAAAACTGCCATCAACATAATAAGTCCCATCAATACGAAATGCAGTATCGGAGTTTTCAGTACTGCCATTACTAAAGTCTACTTGGTCAAGGACAACATTATTAGCATCAGTTAATTGTGCCGCTGTTGGAGCATAAATAGAGTCAGAATTGATTCCAAATGACAACATATCACCGGTTAAATCATAAGCAAATGGTACCGCATTATCATTACTTGTGTCTGAAGTGATGTTACCGTCACCATCAAGTCCATCAAGTGCGATATTAGGGTTAATAAAGTTTAGCTGTGTGTCTAACTTTGGCGTTGTCGTTTCAGAGCTCGCATGTGATATTTCAGCACTTATAAATAGATCATTGGTAGCTTGCCATTCGCCACCAAATCTAAACATTTTACTTTCTGAAATACGCGCACCAGTGTCACTGTTAAAACGTAAATTTGGATCATCATCATCTATTGATAAATCAGGTTCAAGAACACCTGTTTGAGCAGCCTGAATACTGCCTAAATCAACCCCATCAAGTGAACCAAAATTAATAGTTTCAAACGTCGTTGGTACACTATAATCACGTAAACTACTAACACCTGATGCTTGTACTCGAGTACTTTCTTGACGGACTTCTTGGTCAGTTAACACTGCATCCAAAAAGAACTTCATATCATCATTAGGTGCATATTCAAAAGATGCTGAAAAGTTTGTCGTTTCATACTCGAAGTTTTCTAATTCTTGGTTTAAAAACTGTATCCCAATAAAATCAAAATCTTGCCCTGCTGCAGGGTTTGATTGCAGTACAGGAATATCATCCGTTGAATCATCATCATCATGATCGTCAAGTCTGTATATTGCAGCACTTGAATTTTCTACTAGGCTACCATCACGGTCAACACGTGGCCTAAAAGAGGTTGCTTCTTGTTTAGTAAAGCTGCCACTAATCACAACACCAAACTTACCACCACTGTCTAATTCCCAGTTATCGCCGTAAGCACCTGAAAGGCGAGGCATAATGCCGTCTTCAGTTAAGCTACTATCTTCACCTTGAACACGAAGACTGCCTAATGTTTCAGTTAATGCTAGAGGTCGAATAGTACGCAAGTTTACCGTACCACCAACTGAACCTTCTGTGGTTTTAGCATCTGACGCTTTAGTTACTTCAACACCTGCAATAATAGCTGCTGAAAGATCTTCAAACTTCATTCCCGAACGGCCATCACCTGTACCTACGGTCTGCATACCATTAATTTGAACTATGTTTGAGTTACTACCACGGATTTGAACACCGGTACCAATACCTGCGGTTCTAGTAATTTGGATACCTGTGATGTTTTCAAGTACTTCCGCAAGATTTTGATCCGGTAATTTACCAATATCTTCAGATTCGATAACTTCAATTAGGTTATTTGCCGCTTTCTTTTCTAACATGGCACTTGCAAGCGAACTTCTAATACCTTTTATTTCAATAACTTCAACTTCAGCCTCTGCTGCTGTTTTGTCTTCTTCCACTGAATAAGCTGGAGAGGATAATAAAACTGCTGCTAAAGAAGAAGCGTATATTTTTTTATTTACATTGGTCTGCATACGAAGTGCAGATATTATTTTATTAAGTTTCATGTTGAATAACCCCTGTTGATATATTCTATTTTTGGAAACCCAAACCTTTGGTATTACCAAAGTACATCATGGTATATAACCAAATTTATTATTTATTTATATTTTTATTAAAGTTTGGTTGACCATTTATAATACAAATAAGATAACACTTCAAACTACAATTAGGTTTAAGTTATAAAATTTTTATTTTTTCGTCTCAACAACAACAGGAGTTAAATAAAATAAACTTTAAAAACAACACCTTAAAACCAAAAATCAAGCTGTGTGATTTATTTGCTTATACTTGAACAATTGACCACGGAATTACCAAATGGTATTACAATCAACCTAAATAAAACATTTATGTTGTGACCAATTAAAAACTAACACCTTAAAATTAGTATTTAACATTCACTTTGGCTAGTTAATAACGGTAAAGAATGATTAATACCAATTTGATTAAGTATTTAATCACTCAGTGAGAACTAAAAAGCATTAAGACAAGGAACAAGAGCGAAGGCATAGTTGTTCTCGACTTTGCCTCCTGAGTCGTCCTACCTCCCCAATCCTTGGGGGTCGTACGTCAAAATTTGTTCTAGGTAAAAAATGTGAAGCAGTATGAATGCTTTTTAGACCCATCGAAGACGCTATTCAGAGCTTCTATTTCTTTGCCGCCTGCATGGATACAGGTGAGGGGCGATAGCAGGACCCGGTAGTCTTGCTTGAATTTGAAAGACGTCCACTTACTTACTGTATTCACGCTACTGCATTCAAACGCCTCGAACTAAAAGCTCTGACATGGCGCTGAATGACAAAATACTTCATCAAATTGGTATAATGCAATAGGTAGGGTTATCGCACATGAAAAATTTGCATAAAAAAACCTAGCAAGCTAGGTTTTTACAAGTATGAATAAATGTTATTTAACTGTTTTGTGATTAAACTCTTCTACTTGTTC
>JAWUWS010000062.1:0-7666 GCA_034111705.1 Psychrosphaera sp. | reverse complement strand
CATTACGAAGTAAAAAAAACAGACATGCTACACCAAGAGCTATGGGGAATGTTGCTCACCTATAACTTAATACGGATAACCATAATAGATACGACTAAGGAGGATGAGGAGCTGAGACCTATTCAGCATGCTTTAACCTATGTATGCGTCATATTATTGCTTTTTTTATGTTCATACCAATCCACAGTACTAGTAAATTACCTTCACATTATGAAGAGTTACTCGACACTTTAAGAATGTTCAGGTTACCAAATAGAGTACCTGATAGGAAATATCCAAGAGTGGTTAGAAAGAAGCCTCAAAAGTATCCATATAAAAGAAAAATGCCAGTCAGTTCTTAACTGACTGGCATTAGTCCTAGTGACGGTTTTTTATGCTTGGAATCTATGGTTTGTACAGTTCATGTAGTGATAATCATATTGCTAAAGTGTCACGTACCTAATACCTGTCTGTGTAGATAAAAAGCTTTCGGTATCTTCCCCTTTTAGTAATGCTAAGGTTGCAATAGAGCCTGCCTGAATACAAGTATGGGCGGTAACGGTAACGGTTGATACTGACTGCTTAATTGGCCAGCCTGTTTGTGGATTTAAGATGTGACTGTAACGTTCACCGTCTATAATAACGAAGTGATGAAGATCGCCACAAGTTGCCATCGCGCCTTTATTGAGCTGTACTAGTTGTGGTTCCTGATCTAGTCTTTCTATACTAATCGTCCATTTTTCACCGTCGCTGCGAGCTTGGCTAATTTCTATATCTCCGCCTAAGTTAATAAGTACAGAGTGCTTAGGTGATAACACTAGCGCTTTTTTAGCGATGCAACTTACCGCATACTCTTTTCCTATTGCGCCAAAATCAATTTCCATTCCTGCAGGTAAAATAATCTCTTCAGGCGTTATTGTTAATTTTTCCCAACCAATTAAGGGTAATACTTTGTCTATTTCAGACTGTGTAGGGGGAACAAAGTCATCTTCATCAAATACCCACACTCGACTTAATGCGCCAGAAGTAATATCAAAAAGGCCAGAGGATACTTCATATAGTTCTTTGGCGTACTTAAAGAGATTATAGGTTTCACTGTCAATTTTAACGGGACTGCCATTCGATACATTTATCTCAGAGCAAACACTGTCGGGGACATAACGGGATAGTTTCTGCTCTAAACGTTCTACTTCGTTAATAGTTTGCTTGATAAGAGCTTGATGTTGAGTAACATCATCACCTTCAATTAATAAATAACAAGACGAAGCCATTGCGGTAAAAGCTACTTGTATATGTCCTTCTTGCTGAGTGACTGATATGTTATTTGTCATAAATTGAGAGAGTTTCCTTTAAGTAGCAACTGCTTTTGACTATGCAATACTATCTAATTCGATAGTAAGTGTAATCTAGTTTTAAATGTCTGCTGATTAATTTGTAAATAATTTAGAATGTGAGGGAGAGATGCACTCAATATATAATTTAAAACATAGTAAATATAAAGCAATCCCCTTATCATTAATGCGCTTTAAACCGTTAACTAATTATTATGATTTAAAGATGCCTATTAAGGCTGAAGATAAACTTACTATAAAGCTGAGCCATGCCTAAATTATATGCCCGTATTATCAAAACTGTCCTTGTTAGTTATTTGTTTATCAATGCAATAATTTGGGCATTTTCTCCAACATTAGTAAATCATTATTTGTCTGAATTTTTAGCAAGCAAAGACTTGACTCTTAATGACAAATCTAGCATTCGATATAACCCATTTATCTCACAAATTTATATTACTGATTTATCAATTTATGTTGCAGAACCTCATTCTAATGAAGGCAAGATTATTTCAGTCCCTACTGCTACGTTAGAGTTTAGTCTATTTAAGTTATTTGCTAAAAGCGTGGTAATAGAAAAGTTTGATGTAGACGCCTTAGAGGCGAATGTTAGCCTTGCAATTACTCATTTAAGTTCTTTACAACCTGAACTGATACTAGATGATTCATTCGAGTCGCCCCCTCACGTTGAAGACGGATCCTCTGAAAAGGTGGGGCTTGAAAGTGCAGATTCTGGAAAATCTGAAACAGAACAGACAACTAATAACTGGTTTATGCCACACAGATTTGAAATGCTATCTTTGAATGTAAGCCATTCTAAAGTGCAATTTGATTTAGCTGGAGATGAACAGGTTATTCAGCTTAACCAGTTAATGTTCTCTGATGTGCAGCTGTCAAAAAAATCCCAATCTGGAGATATAAGTGTTGGTTTATTATTTAATAAAGCGTTGTTCGAATTTGATGCAACTTTGAAATTAAATAATGGTGTTGGGGAACTACAGTATGCGTTCGATTTACAAAAATTAGATTTGAGTAATCTAGCATCTGTAATTTTAAAACCGTTAAATAGCCAATATCAAAATATAGATGGTTTGTTATCTATAAAGGCAGAGCAAGACATCGTATTTAATAAAAACGATGTCTCTTCACAAATACAAAATTTCAATATTATTTTAAGTGAGTTGTCTTTAAATCAGCAGCAAGGGAGAAAGCAAAATGATCCATCGAGTATGTCATTTAATATTGCTAGCCTTGCAATTAAAGATGGGGTGGTAGACATTTCTTTACCTCACTCACTTAAGGAGCTGTTAAAGCACACTCAACTACAAGAGCAATTAGATAACCAATCACAAACTCAGCCTCCAGCGATAAATATTGCCGATGATTTAGTATTACGCTCTAATTTAAATTTAGAGCAACGAGGTTTAATTGTGAGCTTAACCCGTTTCCCAGCAGTAAATCATACCTCAGAAGCAAATAGTACAGAGTTAATTAATGTTGCAAAGTTAAGTATTGCAGATATAGATCTGTTACTAGAAAATAATCAAACTTTTTTGCAAACCAACTTGGTTGAGTTGGACAATATTACACTTGTAAATACTAAAGGTTCTGATGCTAACGGAAATAGCCAGGATGATGGCAGTAAGTTGACTGAACGTCCTTTATTACAACTTGTAAGGCTTAGCCTTTCTGATATTAAATTGAGTAATAACAGCTTGCAGGTTAGCAATATTAATATTACAAAAGTAGACGCAGCTATTACTAAACTTCAAAACGGTAATATCGTTCAATTGGACTCGCTTACGTCATTATCAGAGCCTATACCAACAAAGGTAGATGCAGAAAAACAAGCCAAAAGTGAAAGTAATACAAAGCTTGTCGTTGACTCTGGGAAGGGCGTTAAAGAAAAAGAACCTTTTAATTTATATATAGGGAAAGTCAGTTTGCAGGATAAATTGTCTTTTACTATTGCAGATAGCTCTGTGACACCAAGTTATCAAAATGTTATTTACATCAATGATTTATTAATTGAACCTATTGATAACTCAATACCCAGGGTTACCTCAACGTTATCAGTTTCTGGTTCGTTAGATGAATACTCAAAATTTAATATTGAAGCTGATGTAAAACCATTTAATAAAGAAAAGTACATTAAAGCTGATGTCACTGTCTCTGAGTTTGACCTGTCCACTATTACTACTTATTTAAAAGATATTGTGGCAATTGAAAGTGGTCATTTACATACGGTTACTAACTTTATAATTGATGGTGAGGTAATTAAAGGAAATGCTAAATTAAACCTGTCACGTGTTGAATTAGCCGAAGCGGTTGAATATGACCAAGCTAATTCAATTGATACCCTGATCCCCGTTAACGTCGCTTTATCTATGCTAAAAGATGGGGATGATAATATTGAGCTGAATGTGCCTGTTGAAGGTAATTTGGATGACCCAGACTTTCGTTTAAGCGGGTTTATGGCTTTGTTAGTACAACGTGCAACGATGTCAGCAACTAAAAGCTATTTAATAAATGCGTTTGTACCTTATGCAAGTATTGTCCAAATAGGCCTTCAAGCAGGAGACTTTATCCTTAAAGTTAGATTTCAAGATTTGATATTAACAAAAGGGGAAGATGAATTACCTAAATCAGCGGATGCATTTCTTAAACAATTTTCAGCGTTAATGTTAGATAAGAAATCTACACAAATTACAGTTTGTGCTATGTCGACTAAGGCTGATATTGGCGTTGAGCATGCAGAAAAGTTAACCACTGCCCAATTAGATAAATTAAATCAACTGTCGCTTAATAGAATGAAAAACTTTAAAAACTATATGATAGACACACATGAAATTGAGAGTTCTCGTTTATTACTATGTGCGCCAAAAGTTGATGTAACAAAAAATGCCAAACCAAGATTAATATTTACTAGTTAATAAGCCTTCATAACTAGAATTATTACCTTTTGTTGTGTAAGTAGGAGCAAATTTGATGCAAGCTAACGAATTTATACATGGTTATTATTTTGATAATAAACAATTAGATAGCAAAGTAGAGCAGCTTGAAAAGCTAGATACTAATAAACCTTACTGGTTACACTTTGACTATGAGTTAGAGACGACACAGCAGTGGTTAAATGAAAAAAGTGGTTTGAATCAGGTCGTAATCGATGCTTTGCTACATGATGAAACCAGACCTAGAGCATCTGTCTTTCATGACGGGATCCTTATATCATTGCGTGGTGTTAATTTAGCGGCAAACAGTAATCCTGAAGATATGGTGTCTATCAGGTTGTGGTTGTCCAAAGACAAAGTGATCAGCACCCGCCATAGGACCCTTTTATCGGTGCGTGAAATTGCGAGCGATTTTGAAGCTGGTGAAGGGCCAACAACACCAACTCAATTCGTCACTATGTTAGCAGATCGTTTGATTGCACGAATGGCTGCTACCATTGAAGAAATAGAAGACAAGGTATCTGAAATCGAAGAATTGATTTTACTATCAAGCAACTATAGTTTGCGCAATGAGTTATCAGTCTTACGCCGCCAAATCATTTCCCTACGTCGTTATCTATCGCCTCAGCGTGAAGCTATGCAGCAACTATTAAGTGAGAAAGTAACGCTGTTTAGTAATGAAGAGAAAATCCAATTACGAGAAACAACGGATCACTTAATCCGATTTATTGAAGATTTAGATTCAATAAAAGACAGAGCGTCCGTCAGCCAAGAAGAATTAAGTAATCGTTTAGCCGAGCAAATGAATGGCCGCATGTATGTGCTTTCAATCGTTGCTGCTATCTTCTTACCATTAGGATTTCTAACTGGAATGTTAGGTATTAATGTTGGTGGTATACCAGGTGCTGACAACGAATATGCATTTGGTTTATTTTCGCTTATTTTAGTCGTGATAGTGTCATTGCAAATTTGGGTATTTAAAAAGAATAAGTGGTTTTAGATAAACCTAGTTATCACTCATAAATTAAAACTAGCACATGAAAATGTAATGTTATATTATATCAATCCTTCATTTATTGAGCTGGAATTATAATGCGTGATGTTTTGGGTGCATGGCTGTCGGTCTTATGCATGATCCATTGTTTCTTACCTATCTTACTATTGGCATTTGGTGCTAGTTTAGGGTTAAGCCATATGGCAGAAGCAATGCATGAAGAATGGATGCACGCAGCGCTGTTAACGCCAATCATCCTGATTCTAGTTGTTAGTTTACCTAAAGCTTATAAAGTACATCACAATCGCAACCCTGCAATCTTAGCTATCCTTGGTATTATTACCTTGTCTGTTGCTATTTCAATTGGTGATACAACAGAAACAGTATTAACTATAATTGGTAGTGTCTTTGTTATTAGTGCTCATTTAATTAATCGTAAAAAATTAAAGTCAGTTTAGTAATTCAGACGCTTAATTTTTTGTTGTTTTTTAAAAATTAATATTTTTAGTCGTTGAATTATCAACCAATACTAATTGGCTAAATCGGTTGATAACCAAGTGTCAGAGCCTGAAAAACTTAACGTGATAACTTGTCCGAATGCTTCAATATTCACGACATTAAATTGTTCATCCCAAATGTCTCTTAATGCGCTATTACGTATTTGTAACTGTGTTAAGCCAACCGGTTGTTTAACTTCTTGATAAACCCAGAAGTAGCCTCCATCATTTTGAAAGCCAACCAAATCTAATTTTATATCTTGGCCAGCTTGATCTTTTAAGCCAAAACGTTTGATCACATATTGGGCGAATTTTTCCTGTGTATCTTCGCTGCCAATAATGTCAGCTTTTTTATCAATTACTTCCCATACTGCTTCTTCTGCATCATGTAAGTAAAATCGATGCATTACTTCTAAGTTGTGAGTCCGTTCGTTAAACAAAACAATGGTAAAAGCATTCTTTAGCTTGTGAGCACTTTGTTGTTTACTTGACGCAGATTGGCTAAATGTCGCAGTAATAATTAAAAGCGTTATTAAAAATAGTCGGTTAAACATAAATAGTCTCATATAAAAAATGCCCGAGGTAACTCGGGCATTTTATGTAAAGTATCAGATTTAAAAAAGAGTTAATTAATCTTTTTTATCTTCTTTTTTATCTTCGTCTTTTTTGTCTTCGTCAGTTTTTAGCTTAGTAGTGATCTCATGCATGATGTCACGACGAGTGCTATTTTTACCTGAAGTACGTTTTGCTTTATAAGCTTCAACGCGAGAAGGTATAATACGACGAGGATAGATATTGTTTTCGTTGTTTACATCGGCAGTTTCCCATGTAGGGTCAACAACAACGCTCACAAGCTCTTTATCTGTTACTACTAAACGTTTAACTGCTTTAGGAGTACGACGCCAGATTTCAGCTGGGATATATTGGTCTTCTACTGTTCCGTCTGCATAAGTAAGTTGCAGAAGGATTGGCATAACCAATCCGCCTTTGTTAGAAAAATCAATTACGTAGTAATTCTTATTTTCTTCAATAGCGCGTTCAAATACACGTTTTTCCCAAGGCTTAAGATCTTTAAGGAACTTGTTATAAGAGTTTCTATCTTTGTTAGTAACAGTAAATCGGTCGTTTTCGTCGTAAAAATCAGTAATGTCTTTATTTGACTCAACCCAAGATTTTTTACCTTCAGCTTTGTTTTGTGTAACAAAACGAGGCATAGGTTTGTCGTTTTCAATATCACGGAAACGAGGGAAATCAATATCTGGGTTTTTAGAATCTAGTTCCATTTTATGAACCGCATCAACAGAAATGTCAACGTGATCTGTAGTGTAGAACCAACCATGCCAGAACCAATCTAAATCAACACCAGAGGCTTCTTCCATTGTACGGAAGAAATCAGATGGAGTAGGGCGTTTAAATTTCCAACGTTGTGCATACTCTTTAAATGCAAAGTCGAATAATTCACGACCAAGAACAACTTCACGCAGAATGTTTAATGCGCTAGCAGGTTTTGAATAAGCATTAGGACCTAATTTTAATACGCTATCGGACTGAGTCATGATAGGAACTTGAACGTTACCTTTCATGTAATCAGTAATGTAACGTGGCTCAACACCCCAAGGAATAGTGTCGTCCCATTCACGACAAGCAATTGCATCTAAGAAGCTGTTTAAGCCTTCATCCATCCAAGTCCATTGACGCTCATCAGAGTTAACTGTCATTGGGAAGTAAATGTGACCTACTTCGTGGATAACAACACCAATTAAGAAGATTTTTTCAGCTTGAGTATAAGTACGAGTACCGTCATCTTGCAGTTTTGTTCTTGGTCCGTTGAAAGTGATCATTGGATATTCCATGCCACCTACAGGTCCGTTTACAGACTGTGCAGTTGGGTATGGATAATCAAAAGAATAACGA
>JAWUWS010000061.1:0-14621 GCA_034111705.1 Psychrosphaera sp. | reverse complement strand
CCCGGAGAAACGTGACCTTGGATATATAAAAAGTCACCGCCTTTGTTGTCTTTATCTGCTTTAAAGAAATGGTTAAAACCTACATCGTATAACATCGCAGAAGATGCAAACGATGAAATATGTCCACCAAGTTCTAAATCTTTTTTAGAGCCACGAACTACCATAGCTAATGCATTCCAGCGAATAGCTGAACGTATTTTAGCTTCAATAGTACGATCACCAGGCATTTGAGGTTCTTGACCTGCTGGGATAGTGTTTAAGTATGCAGTGGTTGCTGTATACGGTAAGTGCGCGCCATTACGACGAGCCTTATCAATGAGTGCTTCAAGAATACTATGAGCACGTTCAACACCATCACTTTCAAGTACAGCTTCCAAAGATTCAAGCCATTCTTGAGTTTCTTGTGGGTCGATGTCCTGATTTAGATTTAGGTTCTCTGACATGTTTCAGGTTCCTACAGTTTGTTATTAAAAGAGTGTATTGCGCACTGAAACCATTTCAGTGAACATCATTATAGTCAGTAATTAACAAGCTAACTTTTACCGTTGCTTAATAAACGTCTTACCGACCCTTGTAATTTATTATTATCTTGATCTAACGCTAATAACGACTTTTCAATATAGGCTAAATGTCGTCTATTAGCTTGTCTTGCTTGTTCTGGTTCACCATTAACTATGGCTTCCATTAATTCAGTTCTATGCACATTTAATTGTGCTCTTATTACACTATGACTTTGAAAAACCGCTAAATTCTCTTTTACATTGTGTATTAACAAGTCTTTTAGACCTCTTAATAAATGCAACAACATTATATTATGAGAGGCATCTGCAATCGCTAAGTAAAACTTAACAACCGCATCAGCCACCAGGTCTAAATCATCCGAATCGGATAATGCTTCTATTGTAAAAAAAGCATGACGTATGTCATCTAACTCTGACGGTGTTCCTCTTAATGCCGCGTAATAAGATGTTACGCCTTCTAACGCAAACCTGAACTCCAATAAATCATAATGGGAGTCAGGGCTTCTAGCTAATAATTCAAATAAAGGTTCAGCAAAAGGGTCATTCAGCTTTTTAGTGACAAACGTACCATCACCTTGTTTACGCGTTACCAACCCTTGTGCTTCCAGTTTTTTTATCGCATCACGCACAGATGGACGGGAAACCCCATAATCTGATGCTAAATCACGTTCAGATACCAACTTAGCTCCAGCTGGTAACGTGCCTTCTAAGATCAACTTTTCAAGTCGTTCTGCAACTTGATCTGATACTTTTTGAGTAGTGACTTTCACGATAAATTAACAATTCCTATAAAATGGTAAATTGGTCTTACCATTAATGGCAAGCGAGAATAACAACTGGAAAACAATTTGTAAATATCAAGCTAACTGGCTAGACCACTGGCAAGCGGCTTGATTACCACATTCACAATTACTGCTTCAATATTAATCAGATAGCCTTACCTATTATTACAATTCTAAATAACTCGCCCATATAAGGTTAGTAAAGCAACCACAACTAAAAACAAACCCATATTACGTTTGGTTAACTTCACCATGTGCTCGGCATTATTTCCATTTTTAAAGTCCGTATATTTCTCTGAGGCCAATGCCACCTGACACAACATATCTTTAGACGATTTAGAAAAATTAACTGCATATTTCAACCAAGTCTCAAGTCCATTGGTAAAGTTTCCAACGACCATAAAGCCTAAACTTACTAAGCGAGACGGTAACCAATATGACCATTCAAGCCATAGCGTTAATTCTTTTTGGTTGTGTGCTTCACAATTTTCTAACTCTTCACCTTTATCAATACCTTTAAACTCAACTAGATACAATAATGTGGAATACAATACGACTCCGGCAATACCTAATAACACGAAGTAAAATATAGGAGCTGCATAATATCTAAAGTTAATCCAAATTAGCGTTTCCCCTAACGTTTCTGGTTTATCTTCACTGCCCTCGCTACTTGGACTTGCACCTGAGTTCACTTCTGAGCCTTCTGAACTAAGACTCTCTGAACTGGCATTGCTTTCTAAAATCGTTGGCGTTTGAGCTAATTGACTATGTAGAATTTCTTGAGCTTCTTTGTCATCTCTACTTACTGCATTCAAATACTGTTTATATAACGCTCTAGACTGCGGATTACCAATACAAATAGCTAGTATTAATACGCTAACGACAAAGCTAATTAAACCACTGTTTAATAAGTACAGAATTAAATATAAAACCACAGCTGGGGCTGAAATAAATAGCAATAGAGAAATTTTGCTGGCTTTTACTTGTGAAAATTTAGGTAAGGCAATAGATAGATAATAATTAAGGTACGTTTGTACTTGCCAATGAGAGGCTTGTAATCCGACGCGTTCGGTAACTAGAACTAACAATAAAACAATTAGTGTCATAACATTTCCAAAATAGTTAACTTTAAAATGGTTTATATTTATATAGCCAGATTGATTTAGAGTCGACTTTTATATCGGCTCCAATCAAAGCTAAAACCAGGGTCAGTCTTACGACCTGGCGCTATATCACAATGCCCTACAATATTATCCACCTGTATTTGAGGATATATTGCTTGTATTTTTTTTGAGACGTTCTCTAACGCTTCATACTGCTGACTTGTGTAAGCTAGTAAGTCCGTTCCCTGTAACTCGATTCCAATTGAAAAATCATTGCACCTAGTCCTTCCTTTAAACTCACTGACTCCTGCATGCCAAGCCCGTTTATTCAATGGTACAAATTGAACAACTTGACCTGTACGTTTTATATACAAATGTGCGGATACTCTCAAGTCTGAGATTGATAAAAAGTATGGATGTTGACTTGAGTCTAATATACCAGTGAAAAACTTTTCTACATTATCATTGTTAAAGTCAGTCTCATTTTCAGCCGGAGGCAAACTAATATTATGGATCACTAATAAGTCTACAGTATGATTTCCTTCTCGGTCGTCATAGTGACTGCTTTCTAACTTTGTTACTCCATCAAGCCAAACATCTAATTGGCCATTTTTGTTGTTTAGAATATTATTTTCCTTCAGCATTTATTACACTTTTCATCGTATCTAATAAAGTGAACGTATGAGACTTAAGATCAGGCCAAAATAGTTCATCTTCTTTATTTTCCAAGCAAAACGCTTCTACTTGGCCAGCTAAGCTGCTCAAAACCATAAAACCATAACTGCCAGCGCTACCTTTAACTTTATGTAACTCAGCCATTAAACCTAATAAATCCATATCGGTTAAATATTTAGAGATAAGTTTAGCCTGAGCCGGTAATTGCGATAAATAATCATGTCTTAACTTATCTAATTTATCTTGAGGCAAAGCTAAATACTCGACATCTTTCCTTTGCCCAAGGACTGATTGGACTATTGAAATAAACTCTTTTCTATCTATTGGTTTAGCGATAGTTCCATTACAACCTGCATTCAAATGCCTTTGCATATCGTCCTTCATTACATTTGCGGTTAAAGCATAAATAGGTGTATCAACACCAGCCTGACGTAATAAACTTGTTGCTTCCAATCCACCGATTATAGGCATTTGCATATCCATTAATATCAAGTCAAAGTCATCGGTTAACGCTCTTTCTACGGCTTGTTCGCCATTACTAACTATTTCATAATCTACAGATAAAGAGTCTAATAATAATTTAAATAAAAATTGGTTATCCTCTACATCTTCAGCAACCAATACACGACCACTTAACTCACTGACCGGTGCTATAGCCTTAGCTTTTTCATCACTAAAACCAAAGACTCGACCTTGATCTGTAGCCAAATCTATTAACGAATTGATCAACTCAAGTCCTAACGGCTTATTATCAGCCGTGACTTTAAAATTAAAAATAAACTCGCTACCTTTACCAAGTTCGCTAGTAACTCGTATATCGCCGCCTAAAATTTTCGCTAAGTTTTTAGAAATGACTAAACCTAATCCTGTACCACCAAAACGTCTTGATATACTTACATCTGCCTGCATGAAAGGTTGGAATAAAGATTGAGCAACCTCCTCACTCATACCTATTCCAGTATCTGTAATAATCACTTCAATACTTGATTTCTCAGGTAAGTATTTTACGTCAATATGAATTGATCCTGTCTCGGTAAACTTAATTGCGTTACTTGCCAGATTTAACAGTATTTGTTTTAAACGAGTGCTATCGGTTCTTATATAATGGGGTATGGGATAAATATAATTAAATATAAAGTCTACGTTTTTGTCCGACGCTTGGGTAGACAACAACCCAACAACATCATTAAACAACTCAAACAAATCCACTTTCGTCACTTCAATATCTAGCTTATCAGCTTCTATTTTTGACACTTCCAATACATTATTAATTAGCGCTAACAAATGCTTACCACTACTGAGTACTCTTCCTAATAAATCTAACTGCTGACTATTGGTGGGTGAGTTGGCAATGACCTGCTCAGTGAAACCTAATATAGCGGTTAATGGTGTCCTTATTTCATGGCTCATATTGGCAACAAAGGCACTTTTTAATTCACTTGCTTGTTCCGAGGTGATCTTTGCTTTTTCTAAAGCGATATTAGATGCTTCTAATGCCGTATTTGTAGCAAGTAGTTCTTCTGTTCTTTCTTTAACTTTATATTCTAATCGTAAGCGTCCGTCTCGTTCTTTTTCCCGATAAACCACTAACTGTCGAACCATGACATTAAATGAGGCAAACAATTCACCAAACTCATCATGACTTTCCGTATTTAATTTAATATCAAATTGCCCTTGGGCTACTTTTTGTTTTGCTTGAGCTAATTGCATAATAGGTAAAATAACTAAGTTATTGATGCTGTAATAAACTAAAAATGAGGTCATAGCTATCGTTAATAAAACGATGATTAAAGTGACCCAAGTTATCCCAGACTTATTTTCTTTGATCAATCCTTTATCTTTTCCGTACAGAAATAAATATTGTCCCGATATTAATTGCCCAGAAAAGTGAATTTGATTTGAGCCTAATTGGAACATTGATGCTTGTGACTGTTTTGTTGCGTTATAAAGCTTTTTAAATGCATTGCTAGGTATCATCGAACCCATTTCACCCTCTGGGTAACTAAACAATAAATTACCAGTTAAATCACTGATCATAAATTTATCGCCATGATGTTCCATAAGTTTTAGTTTTCGTTCCCAGTCAGGCATTAAGATAATATTAATAAAACCTAGAACACGCTTTCGGGGGGAGCGAGTTAATTCAAAGATAGGTTGCTGTATGCCAATAAGTGGTTGAGCCCTCCTATCTTGATTAATAAGCTGCCATTCCACCCGATCAGTCAATGCTAATGGATTAGATACAAATTTATTAGATTTATGAACACCTATCGGCTTCCCCTGGCGGTCTAAAAGTGCTAACTGAATTGAGTCTGGATAAGAGTATGCAAAGTGTCTGAGTTCCTTTTCAGCATCTAGTACTTTATTGCGGTTAGAGCTTTGAGATAAAGCAAGTGGAAATTGCTTATTACTTGCAAGGAAGCTCATTGCAGCCATTATATCTCGTCTATATGAATTAACTTGACTCACTCTATATTGAATGTCCGCAGTTAATTCAATTTCTTCCAATTGCTCTTGGACATCAAGCGAATTTTTATATGCAAAAATCCCCAATACAATTATAGGTACTAAAATAAGAGGTAATATTATTAAAAGTATTTTTTGCTGTAAACGCATTAGAAAATGCAAAGTCCTTATTATTTTTGAGCTAATTATTACTGAGCTTGTTGCTATTAAATCTGTATTTTAGTACCAAATATTAATTAGACGTACTAAGAGTTATCGACTATTAAATATTATCGTATAATGTTTCTATCCAGCGCTTTTCAGTAATAAACACCCAATCCCAACTTTTCCACTGTTCACCCAAACCAGATTCAATAAGTTGCAACTTAGTTGTACCTGACTGCTTTTCAGCCGCAACAATATCTTTTGTCGCTTTTATCATTTCAATGTAGCGTGTAAAACCGTTTTTATCTGTAAGTTTTCCATGACCTGGTATGATTTTGGCGTCATCATTAATCTTGGTCAATAACATGTCTAAATTACTAATGTAGCCTGAAATACTACCACCACTTTTGACGTCAATATAAGGAAAGCGGGATTCAAAAAACAAGTCGCCTAAATGCCAGACATTAGCTTTCTCAAAAAAGACAACCGAATCGCCATCCGTGTGTCCTGCAGGGAAATGTTTAACGTGAATTCGCTCTTGATTTAAATGCAGTTTTACACCTTGCTCGTAAGTTATAACAGGTAACCCAGCGCCTTTACCTTTAACCGACATACGCTTTCTAACATTTTCATGCGCTAAAATGCTGGCCGACTTAGCAAAGTAATTATTAGAACCTGTATGATCTCCGTGATAGTGAGTATTCACAACATATTTTATTTTTTGTTTCTCACCAGTGACTGATAATAAAGCACCTTCAATTTTGGGGGCTAACGGTTCAAACTGGTCGTCTATCATTAACATACCGTCTTCCCCGATTAATACGCCAATATTGCCACCAGCACCGTAAAGAACATAAACATTGTCATTAACCTGTTTTACGTCAATTTTTACATCTTTGAATCTATCATCAGCAAGACTTTGGTTACTAACAACAGTAAATAATAGAATAGAAAATATTGCAGCTTTCATATTTAACAGCTTTTTATTAATAAAGTAATTACCCTACTATAGATGTTTTCATAATAACTACCAATGATTAATCATTGTAATAATTTAGGTATTAACCTTTATTTTTTGATGATGAAAACAAAAAAGGTCATCTAAATATAGATGACCTAAGAATTTGATAACTAGCAGTTTCCTTAAAATTAGAACACAAGCCTAAGAGTTTATAAAAGCACCAAACAAAGCACTTATTGGTGCCGCTGATGGCTTACCATGCTGCCAATCCCCACCTTCTACTCCACTACCTGCAATATCAATATGTATATATGGCAATGGCTCGCTATCATTCATATCGTGTTTATCTAATCCAGAAACAATTGACAGGAATGCCATAGGGAATTGATGCCCCCGAGCAGTTACCGCAGAAGGACCATTATTAGACGATAATAAATCATCTGCTTTGGTTTTAGGCTTCACAAACTCATAGTCTTCACGACGTGAACGTGAGGTTTCACAAGGGTCTGCTAATAGATCCCCTTGTTCTACTAGTAAGTCACCATAGCCATTGGCTTTTGATACACCATTTTCAACCAAAGCAGTATAGGGACCTACCGAACGCGCAGCATGTCCTGTTAATGTAGCAACCGTAAATAATACAGGGTTTACTTCATCTAACGCTTCTTCTCGCAGCTTTGATAATAAATCAGCCATCACTAAACGACCTTCAGCGTCAGTGTTGCCAATTCTTACTCTAACGCCTGAATGACCAGTAATGATTTCATCTGAAACAAATGCTTCTGCACCTATGCTATTTCTTACGGCCGCTATTTCTGCTATGACTCTAATTCCTAACGGTGCTAACTCTGCAACGGTTTTCATAAAACCAGCGACTGCTGCGGCACCGCCTTTATCACGACTCATCCCAGCCATGTGTCCGCCCGTTTTTAAATCAGCTCCACCTGTGTCATAAACAATGCCTTTACCGACGAACATTAATGTTTTTTTTATTTCACCAGGAGGCGTGTATTCTAAACGTATGACTCTAGGTTGATGGCGTTTCACTTCAACAGATGCTCTAGCCACAGCCCACAACAAAGGGTACTCCGTTTGTATTTCGTCCATATCATCGGTTACGGTTACCTTTACATCCGTTCTGTCAAATGCCTCAGTACAGTATTCAGCAAATTGCGGCGGTGCCATTCTTTCAGGCTCAGTTCCACAAAGATCGCGAGCTACATAACGACCACTTTCAAGTGCCGCAGCATCAGCGCCATTTAATGTATCGCTGACGATGCCGACCAAAGAAATAGGTTCTATTGAGTCACCTAATGCTTCACGCGCTTCTAATGGTTGCCATAATGCTTGTGCAAAACCTAAGTATGAAACCATATCTGCATGTTGATATGCTGGTTTATCATTACCAAGTACAACTAATAGTGGTTTTTTCGCGCCCATATTTAATACTACAGAGGCTGCTTTTTTAGATGCATCATAATAGCTGCGTACATCATTAAAATAACGATTGGTTTGTCCTACAGGCGCTAAAATTACGCGCTTTTGATTTACATCATCAGAGATAAAGCTCATTAATTCTTTATTTATACGTAAATCAAATTCAGCTTGGTTTGTTATCACTTCATTAAGTGGTTCTGGTAATACATCAATGAAGCTTTCCGCTACAATAACGAGTGCATCCCAAGATTTGTCAGCTAGTGCTGTTGTTAAATTGGAAATGATCATAGGCGTTGGATAAGACATAGATACTCTCTTCTAGGTGATTCTTTAAGTGATTGCTTTCAATGTGTCGCAAATCACTGATCGTTAGGTTATTTTAAAGCGTTTTGTCACAGCTTGGAAGTTTATGCTTAACTGACTTGTTCAAATAATTGCATCTGTTGTATTGCTTCTTTGCCATAACCAACGCCAATTCCAACTAACCTAATTTTATTAGTTGGTCTTTGCTTAGCTATTTCAATTAACATTTCCTGACATAAACTTAAGTTGACCTGATTGTGTTGTGTTTCTTTGGTTTTGCTTATGAAGTCATCAAATTTCAACTTTACCTGCAATTTAGTGATGGGTTTATTTTCTTTTTCTAACCTTTGATATAAACGTTGTGATAATTTATCAAGAAGTTCGTCATCAATTTGCTCCAGCTTAATATCGTGTTCAAAGGTAGTTTCTACTGAGGTAGATTTAGACTCTCGATGGTTACACACTTGGCGTTCATCTATTCCTCTTACGCGGTTAAATAAGCTGACTCCCATTTTTCCAAACTTTTGCTCTAGTTCAACAATAGAAAACTTCTCTAAATCAATACAATTTTCAATACCAAAATCTTTAAGCTTTTGTTGCATCACCTTGCCAACACCAGGAATAGCTTTAACTGGTAACTTCTGTACAAACTCAATCACTTTATCAGGTGGGACAACACACATTCCATTAGGTTTATTAAAATCCGATGCCACTTTAGCAATAAACTTATTAACTGAAACTCCTGCAGATGCCGTTAATCCAGTTTGTTTAACTATCTCATTTAGAATATCTTGCGCTATTAATGTCGCACTTCCACCAAATAAAGTGCACTCAGATACATCCAAATAAGCTTCATCTAAAGATAAAGGTTCTATTAAGTCCGTGTATTGTTGGAATATTTTTCTGATTTGATTTGAAATTGATTTATACAAAGACATTTGCATAGGAATAATTTTAAGTTCAGGGCATAACAATTTAGCTTTTCTGGATGACATAGCCGAACGTACGCCATATTGCCGAGCAATATAATTGCTGGTACACAAAACGCCACGTTCTGTATCTCCCCCCACCGCAATTGGAACGTTTTTTAATGCAGGGTTTTCACGCATTTCCACAGCTGCGTAATAACAGTCCATGTCTATGTGAATGATTTTTCTCATACTGGAACTGTATAAAAAAACAGTTACTCAGGCAAGTAATTTATTTGTTATTATTTTCGTTAACTCAAACAACTTAGCAAATAAAAGGACATTTTCACGTCCTCTGCTCTTTCATCTTTGTATAGCTTAATAAGCTTACTATTTCATCTGGTACTGCTTTTCACCAGCAATCCAAGTTTGTAGTACTTTCGTTTTCCAAATATCTTGAGGGGATATTTCAAAGATATCTTGGTCTATTAAAATAAAGTCTGCCCATTTACCCTTTTCTAATCCACCGAGCACCTTGTCCTGATGTCCGCCATAAGCTGCGTCTAAACTGAATGCTTTAAAAGCTTGCTCTACGGTTAACGACTCTTCTTTTATCCAACCTTGTTCTGGTTGATTGTCTCTATCTTGCCTTGTCACTGCCGCATGTAATCCAAAAAATGGATTAGCCAATTCAACAGGGAAATCTGAACCTGCAACGACTCGGCTTCCTTGTTTTAAGAATGTCTGCCATGCATAAGCACCTTTTAACCTTTGAGCACCAATTCTATCTTTCGCCATATTTTTATCCGAAGTGGCATGAGTTGGTTGCATGGACGGTAAAATATCCAACGTTTTGAATCGTGGAATATCATCTAAATGAATAACTTGAGCATGCTCTACTCGGTTACGTAATTGTCGTGCACTAGACTTGTTATTAAAAGCTGACTCAAATTGATCTAATGCGATACGATTTGCTCTGTCACCGATTGCGTGAATATTAATTTGAAAATCATAACTAAAAATAGTTTTAAACAATTCATTCAAACGATTAGGTTTAGTAAGCAATAAGCCAACATTTTCAGGATCATCATGATAAGGCGACAACATTGCAGCACCTCGGCTACCCAATGCACCATCCCCATATATTTTAACACTGCGGATAGATAGCATGTCTTTATCGTCTTTGATATAGCCGTGTTTAAGCATATCTTCAAGCTTATTATCAGTGGCCGCCAACATCCCATAAACACGTACTTTAAAGGAATCGGCTTTGATTTGATCTTGTAGGAAATGATATGTGTCATGATCAATTCCAGCGTCATGTACGCTCGTGATCCCTAGTTCTAGTAAATGTTGATTCACTTTATTAAATGCGGCTAGTCTTTCAACATCTGTGTCTTTTGGTATTTGGTCCCAAACTAAGCTTTCAGCATTATCAATTAATATCCCCGTTGGTTCGCCAGTTTTATCTTTTACTATTTCTCCACCGTCTGGCGATATAGTATTACGAGATATACCTGCTAGTTTCATCGCTTTTGAATTTAACCAAACCGCATGACCATCGACTCGGCTTAATACAACAGGTCTGTCTACCACATATTCGTCTAAGTCTTTTGCTGTTGGAAACTTTTTATCTGGCCATAGTACTTGGTTCCAACCTCTACCTTTTATCCAACTTAACTCTGGGTTTAGCTTTGCGTATTGGGCAACTTTAAATGCGGTTTTTTGTTTAGATGTGACACCACGGACGTCAACTTGTAATAAGTTAAACCCTAAGCCTAGATAATGAACATGAGCATCAGTTAGGCCTGGTAGCATAGTCTTACCTTTACCATCGATCATAACAGCATCAGGGTATGACTTTTGTAATTCCGTCCCTGTTGCAACGATTTTGCCTTGATCAAATACGATAGATGAAAACTGAACTAACTGCCCACTGTTTAAGTATGTATAACCTTTTACATTATGTATAAGTGTACTTTGCGAGAATACGCCAGTAGATATTATGCTTAAACCTAAGAATAGAGGCTTAATAACCCTTTTAATGATGTGTGGTGTCATGAGCAGATCCTATGTATGACGTTTCAGTATTATCTTAAGTTAAACAATTGATATTAATAACACAATAATTAAATAACGCAGAACATAGGGATGAACAAATTGAAGAGCCAATTTTAGATAAATCAGCTCTTAAATATATGTTTTACAGATAAAGGTAATTGGCGAGCACGATTGTTAAAGCGTAACCAAGTGTATAAGCAATTAATAATACCGGAATATAGCGGCAGTAAGACATGAATGTCATTTCTTTCACTTTGCTCATTGCGATAATACCAGCAGCTGAACCGATTACTAACAAAGATCCCCCTACACCTACAGCATAGGTCAGTCCAAGCCACTGCGCAGAATTAAGTATTGGCTCTGCTTTTAATAAGGCTGCAGTTAATGGCACGTTATCTAACAATGCGGAGGCAATACCGGCAACATAATTAGAATACATAGGAGCAAACTCTGTATAAACTTGAGTAACAACTTGTAAAACTCCTATTTCTTTTAACATTCCGACCAATAAAAGTATACCTAGGAAAAATAATAGAGTGTCGAATTCTATTTGACGTACATATTCCAACATTCTACGTTCTTGTTTATCACTTCTAAACATTTGTCCCACTAAAAACATAATAGATAAACCAGTTAAAAATGTGAGCACTGGTGGAATTGAAAATATAACGTTAAACAACATAGTGCATAAAATTGTGCTGAAGAAAATAATAGCAATTAGTACATCAACGGTTTCATAGTCTTTGCGTGCAGGTGTTGTAGTCACTTGCCCTTTTAGGCCAATTGAAAAAATTGCAGCCAAGAACAAAACGCTCACTAGGGCAGGTAAAAGTAATAAGAATAACTGTGATATTCGTAAATGGCCATCTAAATAAATCATTAGGGTTGTTACATCACCGGTGATCAACGCTACACCACCAGAGTTTACCGAAAACACTACTAAAACAGCCATTCTAAGCTTGGTTTTCGAATCTATATTAAATGATTGTAATAGAGTTAATGATACTAATGTTGCAGTTATATTGTCGCAAATAGCAGACAAGAACAGAGAAAATATAGCAACTAAAAACATAATAGTGGTAACTGAGGATTTTGCTGGAAACAGTTTTTGCACAGCCATCTGAATAATGCCTTTACTGTTCAAATAAGCTACAAATGTCATAGTGGACATTAAGAACAACCATAATACAGCTATTTCTAATAAATTTTCTTCAAGACTATAATTGAGTAGTTCATGTTGTGCGGGCTCAGCAGTTATAAATAATAAAATCCAAGATATACAGCCAAAAAACAACGTTGTCTTTGCTTTATTAACATGAGTTATTTCTTCAAATACGATTGATAACAAGGCTAATAGAGAAATAAATATCAAGGCATAATCTAACATGAGCGTACCTAATTTTAAAATGTAGATAAAATATGGCGCGGACTATATAGCAAATTACATATAGTGAGAAGTAACAATAAAGAATAAAAAAAGCACCAAATATAATGTTGGTGCCTTTGAAAGATTTTCCGTGACAGATTTAGTTACAAGGTCAAACTAGATAATTTTATTTTTCTTCCAAGCTTCCTCTTTATCTATACGAGCTTGTCTTTCTTTTTCTAATCTTTTGTCACATGGAGAGTCGCAGTTACAGGCTTTATCTATCCCTAATGCACCAAGCCCACCACAGCTACCCGCTATTGACTTTTGCTTTACTAAAAAACCTATAGACATTGCAGCAAAAACGATCAATAACATGACCAATGTTAAAAAAAATACTTGCATAAATAACCTCTACTTTTACTCTATTATTTTTGCTTCAAATACTGCTTGAATTGTATCGTTGCTTGCTCTTCAAAGCCATCATCTGTTTTAGAAATAAGATAAACAGCTAAATTATTCTGTTGAGCGAACGTATATGCTTTAGCCCCACCCATTACCATCATTGCAGTTGATAAACCGTCTGCAGTCATAGATGAAGAATGAATAACGGTAACGGACACTAACTTATGATCAATCGGCTTAGCTGTATGCGGATCAATAATATGAGAATAGCGCACACCATTATCTTCAAAGTAATTTCGATAATCACCAGCAGTTGCCACTGCATTATCTTGAGGAACAATAATTTGTTGAATGACTCTCTCATTTGAGACTGGTTTTTCAATCGCAACATGCCAAGCTTCTCCACCGACCTTAGTACCTTTTAAACGCATCTCACCGCCAATCTCAACTAAGTAATTAACAAAGCCTTGGCTTTCAATAAAATCAGCGACAACATCAACGCCATAACCTTTGGCAATAGTCGACAGATCAACATACAAATCAGGAATTGATTTAGATAACAAATTACCCTTCAGTGACAGTTTATCTAAGCCTATACGCTGTTTAGTCGTATTAAGAACTTCATCTGTAGGAATAACGTCTGGACGATGTTCTGGCCCAAACCCCCATAGATTCACCAAAGGTCCAACAGTAACATCTAATTTTCCGTTACTAAGTTGTCCCAAGCGAATAGCTTCTTCAACCACACGTTTAAGCCCATCAGATATTTTAATTCCATCCAATGACTTAGATGAATTAAAAAGAGATAGTTCAGAATCAGGTATATAAGTCGACATTTCTTGGTTAACTTGTACCAATAGAGCATCTATTTGAGATTGTAATTGGGCTGGGTCAAAAGAGTCAGTGGTGACTATTTTAATATTATAGGTTGTTCCCATTGTTTTGCCTTGCAGCAAAATAGGTTCGACTTTAGTTTCTTGAGTACAAGAAACTAAAAAGGCCAGCCCCATAAGGGCTAGCCAGATTTGTCCTAATATCTTCTTAGGCATAACTTTGATTATCCACCAAAGTCATCTAGTAAGATATTCTCGTCTTCAACACCTAAATCTTTAAGCATGTTAACGACGGCAGCATTCATCATTGGAGGACCACACATGTAGAACTCACAATCTTCTGGTGCTTCATGATCACGTAAGTAGTTCTCAAATAAAACGTTATGAATAAAGCCAGTGTAACCTTCCCAGTTATCCTCTGGTTGAGGATCAGAAAGTGCTACATGCCATTCAAAGTTGTCATTTTCAGCAGCCAACATGTTGTAATCATCTTCATAAAACATTTCACGTAATGATCGAGCGCCATACCAGAAGCTCATTTTACGATTTGTTTTCAAACGTTTTAATTGGTCAAAGATATGAGAACGCATTGGAGCCATACCAGCACCACCACCAACAAATACCATTTCAGCATCAGTATCTTTAGCAAAGAATTC
>JAWUWS010000060.1:0-22756 GCA_034111705.1 Psychrosphaera sp. | reverse complement strand
CTATAACATGGGCATAACTGGTCGGTAAAAAACGTCCTCTGGAACCTGAAGAAAGCGCAAAACCTGGAAGATCCATGGCTATTACACGATAATTTTTTGCAAGAGTTGGAATAACACTAAACCAATCTTTCATCCCTAACTGGCCAAGTCCATGAATCAAAATAATAGGAGGATTAATTCGGTCACCAGCCTCCAATACAGCAACTTTACTATTAAAGACAGGCTCATTAAAATAAGATAACTGCCAATTTTCGTCAGGCAGAGAAGTAATAGGTGTAAATTCAACAGCTGCTTTTGCTTGTTGTTGACAAGAGTAAGTTAATACCATCAATAACAACATATATATTGAGACTCGTCTTAGCATCCTTCATCCTTAAAATGTTATATAGCAACACATTTTTGTTACTTAGATAATATTAACTTTGTTAGTTCATCTGAGCCAGAACTTACTTAAATTACGTTATAAATAAACAGTTTGAGTGGCTGGGTCTAATACCGACTTTAGTATTTATAATTCAGTTACTCACGGTCTAACTCTGTGCGTTGCTAGATTTGTTTAAGTCAAATAATTTGATTAAACTCGAGTAAATTAATGTAGCTGTCCTTAATGCTCCGGATGAGCTGAACGTCTAACTAGATAAAAAATAATTATCGCGTGTTATTTGTGGCCTATTTGCGTTAAGCCACTTATTGCAGGTAAATATAGTCGCTGTATAAGCTCGTTGGTCTTGATTAGACATCCCGCTGGTGCGCATTAACAATGAGCAAAATTGTTTACTCCTTAGCTGAGCCTGAAACTAACTGAACCTGTTATTAATTAGTAGTCATTTGCTTGAGTAGTGCCAGTTCAAGGTTAACCGATAAATGTCTCGGTTTTGGCATCCTGCGTCGCTCTACCTCCTAAATCCATTTAGTCGTAGTGCCCCTGAACAACCAATGGATTGACGAATTCAGGCAGTGATGAGATCACATTAAGAGAGCCTCAATATGTGTTTGCTGTAAACAATTTTTTAACCGCGACCGTGACAGAATGAAGTAGATAATTTTGCTGATTAACAATAAAAATTAAAGTCTGTTTTAAAAAGCTCTTCAGGTTAAACCAATTTACGCCCATAAAAAAATGACCATTTAGGTCATTCTTTATAGAGTTAATAAACAGTCCAACATATTAGAGTTTATTAATTTCATGAGTTAACGTGTACTCATTTGATGTAACGTACCCTTCTATACTTCTCACTCTGTTTTCTATGTTATCAAACTGACGTGCTATATCTTTATATGCCTGACGAGGTGGTTCTCCTGCTTGCCAAACTTTGGTTTTTACTTCTACGGTTCTGTCAATGTCTTGATCATTACCAAAGCGGTTCCAACCTTGTTTAACGCCACCTTTTATATTATCTAGATTGTTGGTTGTTTTTTTATCTAAAATAAACCAACCTGCAATGTAAGCTATAAAGAAAAATCCCCCAGATAACACTAACCCTGTGATCCAAATAATACGAACCAACCAGGTTTCAACCCCTGTATACTCAGCAACACCTGCACATACTCCTGCAATCTTGCCCTGCTGAGGTAGTCGGTTTAATTGTTTTTTTTCTGGCTTTGTCATCTTGTTCCCCTTACGCTTTACTGCGCCATTCTGGTGACTCTGCATCCAAAATTGACTCTAGCGTTTTAACTCGCTCTCCTAACAGCTCAGCTTTATGAGCTAAGCTGTTTAGGTCGGCTATTTCTGATTCACTCAATCCTTGACTGACTTGTCTTTGGCTTCTGTAGTGCATGATTAACCACACTGGCGCAACAAAGATCAGAAATATTATCATTGGTACTATTAAAATACCTGCAATGCCTTCCATCACATTTCTCCTTAAAATTTACTCAATTATTTCTTTTTAGTTACTTTGGCTTTATTGGCATTTAATTTTGCTTTTAATGCTTCAAGCTCAGTATCAACTTTCTCAGAAGACTCCAATTCAGCAAACTCATCTGCAAGTGACTTGTTACCTAAGTCATAAGACTCAACTTCCGCCTCTAACGTGTCAATTTTGCGCTCGTATTGCTCAAAACGATTTAGTGCGTCATCTATTTTTCCGCTAGCAAGCTTCGATTTTACATCTATACGTGAACTGGCTGTTTTACCACGCATTAACATCGATTTTTGACGTGATTTGGCATCTCCAAGTTTTGTTTGTAGTTGACCAATCTCATCTTGTAATCGTGCTATCTGCTCATCTAACAAAGATAAGTCTTGAAGTAGTTGTTCACCACTTTCTTCGCTTTTTTGTTTTTCAGCCAATGCTTGGCGAGCTAAATCTTCTCTGTCTTTCGATAAAGCAAGTTCAGCTTTACTTTGCCAGTCAGCAGCTTCTGCTTGAATTCGTTCTACTCTTCTAACAATATCCTTTTTGTCTGCCAGCGTTCTTGCTGATGAAGAGCGAACTTCTACTAACGTGTCTTCCATCTCTTGAATAATTAGACGAACCATTTTTTCAGGATCTTCGGCTTTATCCAATAAAGAGTTTATATTTGCATTAACGATGTCTGCAAAACGTGAAAATATACCCATAATTATTACCTCTTGTTTGAAATTACTTGTTATCAAGTTGTGGTAACTACATTCAGATATCTTGCCACAAATTACAACTAACGTAACCTATTGTTTTAATTGTATAATAAATAAATAAAATCATTCCTTTGCTTTCCACTTAATTTAAAATACACTACTAATTAGTCAATTTAACCAACAGTTGCACTATGAGACAATTTGGAAATAAAGATAATCTAATCGGTCAGGCCAATTCTTTCTTGGAAGTATTGGAAAAAGTTTCACTTTTGGCTCCCCTAAATAAGCCTGTGCTTATAATTGGTGAACGAGGTACGGGTAAAGAGCTTATTGCAGCTCGCCTGCATTACCTTTCGCAACGCTGGGAACAGAACTACGTTACCCTAAACTGTGCGGCGCTTAATGAGAACTTACTGGAAAGTGAATTGTTTGGTCATGAGTCGGGATCATTTACCGGAGCAGGTAAACGTCATGAAGGCCGTTTTGAACGAGCCAACAGCGGTACTTTGTTTTTAGACGAGTTAGCCAATACCTCAGGTCTTGTACAAGAAAAACTGTTGCGTGTTATTGAATACGGTGAATTTGAACGGGTTGGCGGCACTAAAACCGTTAAAATAGATACTCGTCTTGTCTGCGCGACAAATGAAGACTTACCTGCTCTTGCTGAGTCTGGTGAATTTAGATCTGATTTATTAGACCGTTTGGCATTTGATGTTATTACTCTTCCACCACTTCGTGAACGCCAGGAAGATATTTTAATACTTGCTGAGCATTTTGCTATCTCTATGGTTAAAGAACTGGAGTGGGAACTGTTTAGTGGTTTTTCCAGAAAAGCCAAAGAAATATTATTAAGCTATGACTGGCCGGGTAACGTACGTGAACTTAAAAACGTGGTAGAACGTAGTGTTTATCGCTCTGCTAATCCACACGTCCCAGTACATGAAATTGTATTAGACCCTTTCGCTAGTCCATTTAGGCCTATAGGCAGAACCAAAACTCAAGACCGACAAGCTGCACCAGCGCATGCTTCTGTGGCAACAGTTGCTAATGAAGCACCTATAGTAGAAAGCCAAACACTTAATACTGGTGTTGAACAACACAACTTTAGCTTCCCACTGGACTTTAAACAAAGCCGCCAAGAGTTTGAAGTTAACTTAATCCAAAGTGCGTTAGCCCATAGTCAATTTAATCAGAAGAAAACCGCCGATCAACTTGGTGTTACTTATCATCAGCTAAGAGGTTATTTAAAAAAATACAACTTGCTGGATAAAAATAGTGAAGAGTAAACAATTAATTACCATAAAACGTTTTGCTCATATGAGCTTTACGGCGTTGTTTTGTTTGTTTGTAGCAAGTTGTGGTAAAAACAACCAAGCGGCATTAGCCCATAAAACCTTATTATATTGTAGTGAGGGCTCTCCTGAAACATTTAACCCTCAGCTTGTTACTTCTGGTACAACAATAGATGCGGTGTCCCAGCAAATTTATAATAGACTAGTAAGAATAAATTCTAAAACAGGACTCGTCACATCTGATTTAGCGCAAAAGGTAATCGTGTCTGAAGATGCGATGCGTTATCGTTTTTATCTAAGAAAAGATGTTGCGTTTCATACCACCGCTTATTTTACTCCTACTCGCACTTTAACTAGCGAGGATGTTTTATTTACATTTTCACGAATATTACATTTGGATCATGCTTACAATAGTGTTGGCGGCGGTTTATATCCATTTTTTGATGGGATGGGCTTAGAGACTCTGATTGAACAAATTATTGTTGTTGATGATTTAACCATTGAATTTAGGTTATCTGAACCACAAGCTTCTTTTTTGGCAAACATGGCCACAGATTTTGCAATTATCTTATCTGCCGAATATGGGCAACAACTTGCAGAAAAAGATCAGAAAGAACGTATTGATCAACTGCCAGTAGGGACAGGACCGTTTAAGTTTAATCAATATAAACGCGATCATTACATTCGTTACACCGCAAATAAACAGTACTGGGAAGGCGCACCACAACTTGAACAAGTTATTTTCGATATAACCCCAAACAACTCAAACCGTGTGGCTAAATTATTAACTAAAGAGTGTGATGTACTGGGTTACCCAAGTTCAGCGGATGTAGAGTTTTTACAACAAAAAGAAGACATAGACATTGTAGAAAGTTCTTCTATGAATGTCAGTTATTGGGCATTCAATACCAACGTTCCTCCTTTTGATAATGCTAATGTTAGAAAAGCCTTGTCTTATGTTGTAGATAGACAAGCAATTATTGATGCGGTTTATTTTAACCATGCAGAGGCAGCTTCTACTTTGGTGCCACCTTCAAGTTGGGCTTATTCAGAAGAAAATACAGATATTGAACTGTCTTTAGAGAAAGCCAAAGCCTTATTAGAGCAAGAGGGTTTTGCTGATGGCTTTGAAATGGATATTTGGGCCATGCCGGTTCAGCGTGTATACAATCCCAATGCCACAAAAATGGCTGAAATTTTACAACAGAACTTAGCCAAAGTTGGTGTTAAAGCCAACATAGTGACTTATGACTGGGGTACGTTTAGGAAAAAACTATATCAAGGCGAGCATGACTCTGTGTTAATTGGTTGGTTAGCGGATAATTCTGACCCAGATAATTTTTATCGCCCATTATTAAGCTGTGCATCAGCGTTTTCAGGATCTAATAGAAGTGCTTGGTGTAATGAAGAATATGATAAAAATATTTTTAGTGCGCTCAGCACTACCGATCCAGAAATACGCCAACAGTATTATCAAAAAGCAGAGCAACTTATTTTTGAACATTCACCATTAGTGCCTATTGCACATGCGCTAAGATATCAGGTTCATAGAAATTACATTAAAGATGTTGAATTCAATCCTTATGGCGGCATTGGCTTTTTCCAAACCTATAAGGAAAAAAATTAATGCTTAACTATTTTTCCCGTAAATTGTCTTTACTGTTCTTCATTACGTTTGGTGTAACTGTATTTGTTTTTTCACTCAATTATATGTTTCCTACTGATGTTTTATCGAGCATGAGCGGTCTCACTAATATTAGCGAACAAGATTACCTTGCTATATCTGAGAAATATCACTTAAACCAATCTGTTTTTATTCAATACTTTGCTTTTATAGGCCGCATTTTAGAAGGCGATTGGGGTGTGTCCTTTATTACCGGTACCAGTATTTACGAACAAGTATTTAGAGTGCTACCGGCCACCATTGAGTTAGCTATATATGCATTATTTTATAGTTTTATTATTGCTATTCCGTTAGGTGTTTTAGCATCGTCTGAAACTTACCCTTGGTTAGATAAAAGTATATTAGCGCTGTCAATTATCGGATTTTCCATGCCTATATTTTGGTTGGCTTTACTACTGATTTTAGTATTTTCAATTGGTTTGGGTTGGTTTCCGACGTCGGGCCGTTTAAGTTTAATTTACAACATTCCTAGCTCTAGCGGTTTTTTATTGTGGGATATCCTTCGCTCTAACGTTGATTATAAAGCAGAGGCTTTTGTTGATGCATTAAGGCATCTAGCCTTACCAAGCTTTGTATTAGCTGCTTATCCAACAACGGTATTGATCAGAACGACTCGCCAATCAATGAAAGATGTAATGAATACCAATTACGTCAAGGCGGCAAAAGCAAAAGGATTAAGTACTTCTCAATTACTACGCCGTCATGGTTTACGTAATGGTTTATTACCCGTTATTCAAATGTTAGGCATGCACTTTGGTACCGTTATAACCTTAGCTATGGTTACGGAAGTTATATTTGCATGGCCTGGTGTTGGCTCTTGGTTGGTCGATGCAATTCACCAACGAGATTATCCTGCAATTCAAGGTGGACTCTTAGTGATTTCAGGCATGGTATTCATTGCCACCATACTGTTTGATCTGCTTTATATGATATTTGACCCAATTGCGAGGATACGTGGCCATGGTAAAATTTAGGTTTTTTTCTTCGCCTAACAATTCAAGCCCACTTAGGCAGCTTTGGCGATTATTCCAACGTAATCATTTTGCATTAGTGGCCAGTTGGGTATTTATATTTATGATCCTAATGGCGATTCTAGGTCCTTTATTAGCGCCCTATTCACCATATATGCAACAGGCTGATATGTTGTTAGTTCCACCATCGTGGGATGTAAACGGATATATTCAATCCCCTTTTGGCACTGACGCATTAGGACGAGATATTTTATCCCGCATTCTGGCTGGTATTAGTTACTCTTTTGGTTTAGCCATTGTTGCCGTTGCACTAGCGCTTTCATTAGGTTTATTAATTGGAACACTCGCTGGTTTTAGTAAAGGCATTAGAGCCAGCTTTTTAAATCATATATTAGACATAGCTCTGACAATGCCGTCATTACTTATTGCTATTGTAATCGTCGCTATTTTGGGCCCAGGTATCGCTAACTCATTTTGGGCGGTTGTATTAGCTATGCTGCCTCAATTTATTCATCACATAAGAACTGAAGTTGCCGATTTATTAGATAAAGACTTTGTTATCGCTTATCGCTTAGACGGAGCTAACAATTGGCAAGTATTTCGTTTTGCGTTAGTACCAAACATGATTGAGAACATTGTTATATTTTCTACTATGGCTATCTCAGCAGCCGTACTAGATATTGTAGTGTTAGGCTTTATTGGCATAGGTGCACAATCACCAGAACCAGAATTAGGCACTATGATAGCCGATAGCTTAGGTGTATTTTATTTAAGCCCTTGGACGGTTATGTTGCCGGGTATCACCTTATTTTTGTGTATACTATCGACAAATATCGTAGGTGATGGTTTACGTCACGCATTAAAAGAACGACGACTTCAGTAGGCTAAGTGTGCGATTACTAGATATAAGAAATTTAAATATTGAGTTGGTCACTAACGACTCTAGGATCAAAGCCGTTGAGTCTGCCAATTTTTCCATGAAAATGGCAGAAGTCAGTGGCTTGATTGGTGAATCGGGATCTGGTAAAAGCTTAGTCGCTAAAGCTTTAGTCGGTATGCTTAACAACCGTTGGCAAGTTACGGCGGATCGTCTGCACTTTATGGGGCAAGATCTCAACAGAATGTCAGATGTAAAACGCCGTAAAGTGATCAGCGATAACATTTCTATGATTTATCAAGAGCCTCGTAGCTGCCTAGACCCTACTACCAATATATTTTCTCAATTAGAAGAGTCTTTACCCGATTATGAATTCTCTGGCTGGTTTGGCGTAAGAAAAGAGTTACGAGTTAAAAAATGCATTAGACTGTTGCATAAAGTGGGAATTAAAGAACACCAAAAAGTATTTAACAGCTACCCACATATGTTGTCTGAAGGTATTTGCCAAAAGATTATGATAGCAATGGCTATAGCTAAAGAGCCAAAGTTATTAATTGCTGATGAGCCAACAACAGCATTAGAAAGTTCAACTTCATTACAGGTCATTAAATTATTACGAAGCCTTAATCAATTGAAAGACATGGGTGTTATCTTTATAACCCATGATTTATTTTCAATCACCAGCTGGGCCGACTCTATAAACGTTATGTACTGTGGTCAGTTAATAGAAAGTGGATTAACCAAAAATATTATTAATTCCCCTAAACACCCTTACACTAAAGCGTTATTTGATAGTGAACCTGATTTTAATTCCCAAGATGTGAATAACAAACAAAAACTCTATGCGTTAAAAGGTACAATCCCTACGTTACAACATTTACCTATAGGCTGTCGTTTAGGACCACGCTGTCCAAATGCTCAAAAAGCTTGCGTTAAGATGCCTGAGCAACAAAAAGTCAAAGGCCAGTATTTTCGTTGTCATTATCCATTAACGCAAAATTGGAAAAAAGCATGAGCACAGAATTTATAAAGGTTAATAAATTAACTAAATGTTATAAAGACAAAGCTCACTGGTTTAAAAAAGGTAAAGACGTCACTATTGGCCCTGTCTCTTTTACTCTTAACAAAGGTGAAACCATTGCTATTGTGGGTGAAGCTGGCTCTGGAAAAAGTACTATAGCTCGTTTATTGGCGGCGGCAGAAGACCCTGACTCTGGAACGTTAACTCACAAGGGTATAGACGTTGATTGGAATGACACATCTTTTTTCTGCAAAAATATTCGGCTTATCTTCCAAGATGCACAAAAATCCTTAAACCCTACAATAAAAATTGGCCAACAATTAGAACAGCCTCTTATTTTTAATACCGATTTAGATGAAGAGCAACGCCAAGATAAAATACATGCATCTTTACGTATGGTTGGGCTTTTACCTGAACATGCTGAATATTACCCTCATATGTTCTCTGGAGGACAAGCTCAGAGAATTAGTATTGCACGGGCATTAATATTAGACCCTGAAGTGGTTATTATTGATGAGTCACTTGCGCCGCTTGATCCATCCCTGCGTGCTCAAGTTATTAATTTGTTAATTGAGTTGCAACAACAACAGCAATTAACTTATATTTTGATCTCGCATCAAATATCGTTAATAAAATATTTAAGTGACCGAATTATCATTATGGATAATGGCCAAATTGTTGAACAAGGCTCTATTACAGAGGTTTTTGCTAACCCGAGTCACAACAAAACAAAAAAACTACTGAATTCATTAAATATGTGATTTAAACTTACTAGATATTTACTTTGAAGTACTAATGTTGAATTATGGAATAACATTTGTTTATTCTTGTACAACAAATCCTATAGAAACGTAAACTTATTACTTAATTTGATGACTAATCATCAATTTAGTCAAATAAGACATTGAAGGACTTATTACATTGAATGTCTACACCGCTCGTCAAGCAATCTATAATCGTAAAGAAAGCGTAGTTGCCTATGAACTTCTCTTTCGTGATAGCCTTCACAACGTATTTCCTTGTGTTGAATCCAATTCAGCCACATCGAAATTACTGTTAGATACCCATTTCAATCAGGGTTTAAATAAGATCACATCTGGAAAAATAGCACTGATAAATTACCCTGAACAAGCATTAATAGATCAAATACCAACCCTACTCCCACCAAATGAAGCAATGGTGGAAATTTTAGAGTGTGTAAATCCAACACCTGAAGTTTATGAAGCTTGCCTACGCCTTTATCGTAAAGGATATAAAATGGCATTAGATGATTTCATCTACAGTAAGGAATGGGAACCATTTTTGAAATTAGTAAAGTTGATTAAATTTGATCTTCAGCAAACCTCTTTTGAAGAAATTGAACAAGTTCTCCCTAAAATCAACATACATAAAAACCTTAAAATTTTAGCTGAGCGTGTTGAAACACAACAACAGTACGATAAAGCGAAAGAGATGGGATTTGATTTCTTTCAAGGTTATTATTTCTGCACACCTCAGATCATTAAACAAAAAGATATTCATGCAAATCAGTCCGTAATTTTAGCTATGTTTCAAGAAACGCTAAAACCTGACGTTAATTACACAAAGCTGTCTTCTTTTTTTGAACGTGATGCAGCCTTGGCTTTTAAACTATTAAAGTTTATTAATTCTGGCTTATTCCCAGTAAGAGATCCTATCTCTTCATTAAAACAAGCACTGGTATATTTGGGTGCAGCCGAAGTTAAAAAATTTGTGACCCTAATATTAACCGCCCATATTGCAGAACATAAACGTCAAGAGCTAACTGAAATGTCAATAATCAGAGCTAGGTTTTGTGAAAACATAGCGTCAAAAGTGGCACCGTCACTTTCTGACGACGCCTTTATATTAGGACTATTCTCATTATTAGATGTGATATTAGAGCAACCTATGGATAGCTTAGTAAAACAACTACCTATCACTAAAGACGTTTCTGCCGCGCTTATTGGTCATGAAAATGTGTTAGGTAATATTTTAGGTATTACTAAAGCATATGAAACAGCAAGTTGGAGCGCAATGAAAAAAGCATGCGCTCGTTTCCGTATGGAACAAGATGTCTTGCCTGATTATTACGTTGATGCGGTACAGTGGGCAAATATTTACGAAGAAGCGAATAATGCTCAACTATAAATATTAATATCTTTGTTTATCCAGCTCAGTTTTTACCGGTTTTAGTTCTACTTTTTAACCGTACTGTGCAAAATAAGACCAAACGCTCTGTTTTTTGCAAATTTCTTTAAAAAAGCAGTTGACGATACATGCAGTCATCAGCATAATACGCGCCATCGCTTAAGGCGGTTTTCAAGAGTGGCTACGTAGCTCAGCTGGTTAGAGCACATCACTCATAATGATGGGGTCCCCTGTTCAAATCAGGGCGTAGCCACCAATTCTTGATTACCTTTACCAAGCCTTAATGTGAAAAATTTGCGGGAGTGGCGGAATTGGTAGACGCGCTGGATTTAGGTTCCAGTATCTTAGGATGTGAGAGTTCAAGTCTCTCCTTCCGCACCATGTATTAATATGTGAAACACATATTTAAAAAGTTTCAGATGGGATATCGCCAAGCGGTAAGGCAGCGGGTTTTGATCTCGCCATTCCCAGGTTCAAATCCTGGTATCCCAGCCAACTTCTTAAGCCTCGCAATAGCGAGGCTTTTTTTGTTGTGAAATTTATTTATTCCTTTAATTTGAATTGGTTTTTAAAGCACCTTTCCAACAAGCATTAGATTTAATACCCTACTGCTTTTTTAAGCACTTGTTTTTTAGCCCATTGAAGTTTATTAGCTACATTTAACAAACCACTTCTTAATAACTTCAATGGCGCTTTGTCATTAGAAAATAATCCATAGAAACTATCCATAGCCAAAGACATTAGCTGGGCATCACGTTTTCTGAGCTTTTCATATTGTAATAAGCTTAATGATAACGACTCGAGATTAACTATGTCGACACCTTCTAGTAACCCAGATAATACTTCCACATCTTTATATCCAATGTTAACGCCTTGTCCGGCTAATGGATTAATGGTGTGAGCCGAATCACCAACTAACACAACACGACCTTTAGTATATTGATTAGCTTGTCTTCGGGTAAGGGGAAACGAGGCTTTTTGTATTACCTCAAAATCCCCTGCTAAATCAGGGAATCTATCTAAAACTTGCTTTTTTAATTGCTCATTGGTTAACGCTAATAATTGTTTTACTTCGTTAGCATCGTCGTACCAAATTAATACCGAATAACCACCTTCTAATGGTAAAAATGCTTTAGGGCCTGATGGTTGAAACTCTTGCCATGTTATATGCTGAGTTGGAAATTCAGTTTTAATGGTAAGGCTCAAACAGTGCTGCTGATAATCCCAGCCTGTTGTTCCTATATTCATTAAGGTACGAACTTGGCTAAATGCACCGTCTGCACCAATTAATAGAGAACAAGTAATAAGTTTAGATTCATTCGTTTCAACATCAGTTAACTCTATATGAACCAGGTCATTAGTTTGTTCAATATTGTTTAATTGACAGTTGGTAACAACGTCTGGTGAGTTCTTTTCTGCTTGTGTACTTACGGATGCAGACATTTGATCAAATGCGGCTAATTGCAGCGCTTCGTTTCTAATTAAGTAACCTAAATGTTCGGTATTAATGTCACTAGCAGAAAAAATGACGGGATTATGACGTTGTTCCCATGTTGCTAGTTGGTCAAACATACATTTAGATGTAGCACTAATATGTGGCCAAACACCAAGTTCTGTTAAATACTTTTCACTGGCTAAATTTATTGCCGATACTCTAACTGGAGCTTGTTCTAAAACCTCAGGCCTTGGAATATATTTCTCTATCACTAATACACGTTTTTGTTGTTTTGCCAAAGCAACCGCTTGTGTTGCCCCAACCATACCGCCACCAACTATCACGACGTCATAAAATTGTTGTGTTAAATCAGAGTTTTTAGCCAATGTGAACTACCTAAATTAGAGATTTGATTAAGTAAAACTTAACAATTAAAGTGTGCTTATTATGCCAGATATAATAGCGGTTAAACCAATATAAATCCCAAGTTTGTAAGAGATCGAAAAAGTTTAAAATAATCCCCTTTCAGTTCAGTCGATTTACTTGTAAAATACGCGCCATTTTGGGGTTTACCCAACGACTAAACATTGAGCAATGCCATATTCCATATTTGGCGTTTGCGTTTGAACAAACAGAAGTAATAGAGAGTACCATGACTAAAAAACTACATATTAAAACCTGGGGCTGCCAAATGAACGAGTATGACTCGCAAAAGATGGCCGATCTTTTGGATGACAGTCATGGATACGAGTTTACCGATACAGCTGAAGATGCTGACGTTATTTTACTTAACACCTGTTCAATACGTGAAAAAGCTCAAGAGAAAGTATTCCACCAGTTAGGCCGCTGGAAAAACTTAAAAAAAGACAAACCAAATTTAGTCATTGGTGTTGGTGGTTGTGTCGCATCTCAAGAAGGTCAACATATACGTGAACGTGCACCATACGTAGATATGGTATTTGGACCACAAACCTTACATCGTTTACCTGAAATGATTGACCAAGTTCAAAGTGGTAAAGGCGGATCTGTTATTGATATCTCATTTCCAGAGATTGAAAAGTTTGACCGTTTACCACAACCTACATCTGACGGACCTAGCTCGTTTGTTTCTATTATGGAAGGTTGCAGTAAATATTGTACTTTCTGTGTAGTGCCTTATACACGTGGTGAAGAAGTGTCACGTCCGGTTGATGACGTATTGTATGAAATTGCTCAACTTGCTGAACAAGGCGTTCGTGAAGTTAATTTGTTAGGACAAAATGTTAATGCTTTTCGTGGTGCGACTCATGATGGGGACGTATGTCATTTTAGTGAACTGTTAAGAATGGTTGCTGCTATTGATGGTATTGACCGCATTCGTTATACAACGTCTCATCCTGTTGAATTTACTGATGACATTATTGAAGCTTACCAAGACATTCCAGAATTAGTCGATCACTTACACTTACCCGTACAATCAGGCTCTGACCGTATTCTTACGCAAATGAAACGCGGTCATACCGCGCTTGAGTATAAATCTCAAATTCGTAAATTACGTAAAGTTCGCCCTAACATATCTATGTCTAGTGACTTTATTATTGGTTTCCCTGGTGAAACAGCGGACGACCATGCTAAAACCATGAAACTAATTTCTGATATTGGTTTTGACCTCAGCTTTAGTTTTATTTATAGCGCACGCCCTGGTACACCAGCGGCTGACTTACCGGATGATGTAAGTGAACAAGAAAAGAAAGACCGTTTACATGAATTACAAAACGCTATTACACATCAAGCATTACAAATATCTCGTTCTATGTTAAACACGGAACAACGTATTTTGGTTGAAGGCCCGTCTATTAAAAACCCATTAGAGTTACGTGGTCGTACTGAAAACAACCGAGTGGTCAACTTTGAAGGTCCACATACGTTAATCGGTGGTTTTGCTGATGTTAAAGTGGTTGATGTTTATACCAACTCATTACGAGCTGAGTTTATTCGTGGCGAAGATGAAATGGGCTTACGTCAAGATACGTCTCCCGCTGCTATTTTAGCAAAACGTAAAATTGATATTGATGAACTTGGTGTTGCGACATTTGCACCTTAACATTTAGTTAATAGATTACTTTGAGGATGAACTTTGTCTAACAAATTAACGACCACTGAAATATTTTTAGAACCTGCTAACAAGGACAGATTGGCTTCGTTAATTGGTCCGTATGACGATAATTTAAAACATATTGAACGTCGTATGGGGGTTGAAATTACCTACCACAGTAATCAATTCAAAGTTGTGGGTAAAACCATTAACGCTATTGCTGCTGCGGATGTCCTTAAGTCGTTATATGTTGAAACACAAGCTGATCCCAAAGTACAAAATAAAGTAAAAGCCAATGAGCTTTTACCGGACCATGTACATTTAGCTATTCAAGGCTCGAAATTACTTGACCAAAGTGATGAACAATTCAGTAACGATATTGTTGTACGTACTCGTAAAGGTAATATAAAGCCACGTAATCCAAATCAGCAAGATTATGTTGCTAACATATTAAACAATGATATTGCTTTTGGTATTGGCCCTGCGGGTACAGGTAAAACCTATTTAGCAGTAGCTTGTGCGGTTGATGCATTAGAACGTCAAGAAGTAAAACGTATTATGCTAACCCGTCCAGCGGTTGAAGCTGGTGAGAAATTAGGATTTTTACCCGGTGATCTTAGTCAAAAAATAGATCCCTATTTACGCCCTTTATATGATGCATTGTTTGAAATGTTAGGCTTTGAAAAAGTAGAACGTTTAATTGAGCGTAATGTTATTGAAGTAGCACCACTTGCATATATGCGTGGTAGAACACTAAATGACGCCTTTATTATTTTAGATGAAAGCCAAAACACCACAGTTGAACAAATGAAAATGTTTTTAACTCGTATTGGGTTTAATTCCAAAGCCGTAATTACAGGTGATATTACTCAAGTGGATTTACCGAGAGGAGCACGTTCTGGCTTACGCCACAGCATTGAAGTATTAGCTGACATCGATGATATTAGTTTTAACTTCTTCCAAGCTAATGATGTTGTACGCCACCCTGTAGTTGCTAAAGTTGTTATGGCTTATGAACGTCACGATGAACAAGTAAGGCGTGACCAGTCAATTCGTGAAGCGGCGAAAAAACAAGAAGCTGAAGATTTAAAAGCTCAAGCTATAAACCATACTAATTCAGTAAATAAAGAAAATACGAATGATTGAACTTGATTTCCAAAACGCCAGTACAGACAAACAAATTCCATCTGAGCAACAATGCTTAGAGTGGATACAGCAGTTTTTACCTGAATTCCAAGAAGTTTCAGAACTCACTATCCGTATAGTGGACGAAAATGAAAGCCAAGCGCTTAACCATCAATACCGTGATAAAGCTAAACCAACCAATGTATTGTCTTTTCCTGCGGAAGTGCCACCGTTTATTACGGAAGAAATGGAGTTCCCGTTATTAGGGGATTTAGTTGTTTGTTCTCAAGTAGTTAACAGAGAAGCTAAAGAGCAAAACAAATCGTTTGACGCTCATTGGGCACACATGTTGCTACATGGGTGCTTGCATTTATTGGGTTATGACCATATTGAAGATGAAGAAGCAGAAGAGATGGAATCCCTTGAAATAGAAATATTACAAAAAATGGGTTTCCCTAATCCGTATAACGATCAATAATCAAAGTCAGTGGTTGAATAAAAATCGACCACTATTAAATTTTAGTAACACAGGAGCATTCTAAAAAGAATGAGCGAAGATAGCCCCCATAGTAGCAACGGTTCGTCAAACAAAGGTTGGTTAGATAAGATCAGTCAAATCTTTAGTGATGAACCACAGAGTAAAGAAGATGTCATTGATGTTTTAGCCGTCGCTGCACAGAATGATTTAATTGATCAAAATACCAAGAACATGATTGATGGTGTAATGGAGATTGCTGATCTTCGAATTCGTGACATCATGATCCCACGTTCACAAATGATCACATTAGACTTGTCCGACAGCCCGGAAAAATTTATTCCTGCAATGATTGAATCGGGCCACTCTCGATTTCCTGTTGTCGCTGAAGACAAAGATCACGTTGAAGGTATATTGTTAGCAAAAGACTTGCTGAAATTACTCATTGACCGTGATAAAGAAATTATTATAAAAGATTTAATACGTCCCATCGTCGTCGTTCCTGAAAGTAAACGTGTAGACAGTTTGCTCAAAGAGTTTAGACAAAACCGTTATCATATGGCAGTTGTTGTTGATGAATATGGTGGTGTTTCTGGTCTAGTGACTATCGAAGATATTCTTGAACTCATTGTAGGTGAAATTGAAGATGAATTTGATTTAGAAGCTAACCAAACTGATGATATACGTAAAGTATCCAAACATGTTTATATGGTGCAAGCCTTAACAGAGCTAGATGACTTCAACGAGTTTTTCAAAACTGATTATGATCAAGACGAAGCCGATACAATTGGTGGCACAGTCTTACACCAATTTGGGCACATGCCAGAAAAAGGTGAAGAAGTCGATATTGATGGTTTGATTTTCAAAGTACACACAGCAGATACTCGTAGAATCCAACAGTTAACGGTCACCGTTCCAAAATTTGAAGAAGAAGGATCTGAGTCATAATCGATTCAAATCAAAGGTTAGACTCAGTTAAAAAGGATTGGACATTATTAATCCAATCCTTTTTTAATACGCCTAATCCATTACTCAGTTTCAGCTTAGCCAACTTCCTGTTATTTATAGTCGGCGGCTTATTAACGCTTAGTTACAGTCCATTTAATATTTGGTTAATTCCATTTATTTCTTTTCCCGTACTATTAATTGCCAGTATAAATGCAACAGATAAAAAACAAGCTGCTAAATATGGCTTTATTTTTGGCTTAGGCTGGTTTGGTTTTGGTATTAGCTGGATACATAATGCCATTGCTGACTTTGGTGGTTTACCCCTTATTTTCTCACTATTACTTATGTTTGTATTGGCCGCTTATCTGGCTATATTCCCAGCATTAATAAGTGCTTTATTTCATAAGTTACACTCAAAATTTAGTGTATTTGTCATTATCCCCATTTGGCTTACGGTTGAATACGCTCGCTCTGTCGTTTTTACTGGATTCCCTTGGTTATCAGTTGGTTACAGCCAAATGACCAGTAGTTTATCGGGTTATGTACCAATTGTGGGCGAGTTTGGCTTACAGAGTATTGTTATACTTATTGTTAGTTTAATCCTTGTTTCTATTAATTTGTCGTCAGTTAAATTTAAGTCGACTAAAAAAAATTCTGCTACCCCGTCACCAAAATCAATTAAGAAACGACAAACGTTAAGTATTGTTACCATTTTCATTATTTTTACAGTGGGATATTTGCTAACACACTATCAATGGAATGAAGCTAATAACAAAGAAGTTAACTTAGCATTAGTGCAGGGAAATATAGCTCAAAGTATTAAGTGGCAGCCTGAGAATGAAAAACCAACCATGCTCAAGTATCACAAATTAAGTAAGCCACATTGGAATACAGCTGATATTGTTATTTGGCCAGAAGCTGCAATTCCTAGAATAGAAATATCCGCTAATCGTTACCTAACCGATATGGACTCTATAGCTTCAAACTCTAATAGCGCACTAATAACTGGGATTGTTGATTACCAACCCGATACAACACATGCATTTAATAACATTATTGTATTAGGTAACAAGTCTCAAATGGATAATAGCGTTGAGGGTGATGTTATGGGTTATCAATATTTACACAACAACCGATACAGTAAACATCATTTACTGCCATTTGGAGAGTTTGTTCCTTTTGAAAGTATTTTAAGAAAGTTAGCACCAATCTTCGACTTGCCTTTCTCTTCTTTTAACCGAGGCAACTACCAGCAACATAATTTAATGGCAAATGGCTTTCAGCTCACACCCGCTATTTGTTTTGAAATTGCCTTTCCAAGGCAAATTTCCGCCAATATTACCAAGGACACTGATTTTATCTTAACCTTAAGTAACGACACTTGGTTTGGTAAGTCTCATGGCCCTTGGCAGCATTTACAAATTGCACAAATGCGAGCATTAGAGTTTTCAATGCCAGTGGTTAGAGTGACAAACAGTGGTATTACTGCCGTCATTGATGCAAAAGGGAATATTGCGTCATCACTGGAACAAGATATTACAGGGGTGCTTACTTATAAATTAGCTTTATCAACGTCTACCTCTTTTTATAAACGTTTTGGCAACTTAACGACTGGTTTATTAATTTTATTATTAAGTGTATTTCTGTTCATTCGATATAAAAGAAGCTAAAAAATAGGCAAAAAAAAACCCAACAAATAACGTTGGGCATAAAATAAAGGAATAACATACAATTAATATCAGGAAAGCATCTCTGCTCTGATGTTTTCTATTATCCAGTTATTTATGATTAAAGCGATAAGGGTTATCCCTATTTTAACGTCCAACCTTATATTGTTTTTATTCCTGTTTGTTCTTCCTTGCCCTCTCTAGAAAGTGCCTTCTATAAATATTATTTTCCTGATAAGAGTGCAGGTTTCTGACAGTTAACGTATATTATTCCGTATCAACATTTATGGATGTAAGTAATGAAATATTCTAAATTAGGCAGCAGTAATATTGATGTGTCTCGAGTATGTTTAGGCTCTATGACATGGGGACTACAAAATAACCAACAAGAAGCTAACCAACAAATTGATTTTGCGCTATCTAAAGGCATTAACTTTATTGATACCGCTGAGTTATACCCTGTACCACCATCTGGTGATAAATATGGCGACACAGAACGTTATATTGGTAATTGGATAAATGAAAATAAGCAGAAACGTAATGACATTGTACTAGCCTCTAAAATAGCAGGTCCAGGACTGCCTTATATCAGAGATGGCGGTATCATTACCGGTGAAGCGGTGATCAAATCTGTTGATGCATCGTTAAAACGCCTTCAAACAGATTATATCGATTTATATCAACTACATTGGCCAAATAGAACCTCTCCGCACTTTGCCAAGCATAGTCCTAATCAGATCAGTTTTACCGATGTTGATAAAAAACAAGAATCAGCGCAAATGCTAGAGATCCTACAAGCACTAAAGCAGTGTATTGATGCTGGTAAAATACGTCATTGTGGTCTATCTGATGATACAACTTGGGGCATCAATGAATATTTAAAACTCAGTGATAAATATGCATTACCTAAAATGGTTGCCATCCAAAACGAATTTAACTTATTACATAACAAAGACTGGCCTTATTTAATTGAAAACTGTGTGCACGAAGATATCGCCTTTTTACCTTGGTCACCTCTTGCCGGCGGTATGTTATCTGGAAAGTATTTAAACGGTGCAATGCCAAAAGGCAGTCGTTGGACTATGACACAACGAAATGGATTATTTAGAGCAACTGAGCAATCTGACTTAGCTATCCTAGAATATGAAAAAATAGCAAAAAGTGCAGGAATAACAACTGCACAATTAGCACTTAATTGGTGTGATAACGTTGACGGCGTTACCTCTACGATTATTGGTGCAACAAATTTACATCAATTAGAAGAAGATATAACGGCGTTTGATTTAACTTTACAAGCAGAGACAATTGAGGCGGTTAATAAAGTTTTAAAAATGTATCCAGCCCCATTTTAGTCTAAACCGACTAACAAATTATCATTAGAGTTTGTATTTGGGTAATGATAATTCGTTAAGTGCTTTATTTATATAATATGTACTTTAATAAAGGTTCTTATACCAATTTTATTAAGTATTTAGTCATTCAGCGCCATGTCAGAGCTTTTAGTTCGAGGCGTTTGAATGCAGCAGCTTGAATACAGTAAGTAAGTGGACGTCTTTCAAATTTGAGCAAGGCTAGCGCGTCCTGCTCTCACCCCTCACCTGCATCCATACAGGTGACAAAGTCGAGAACAACTATGCCTTCGCTCTTGTTCCTTGTCTTAATGCTTTTTAGTTCCGACTGAGTGATTAAATACTTAATAAAATTGGTATTATATGAGCCTAATGATAAAGACAATAAAGATCAGTTTTTAGTACGATATTCACTACCGGGTTCAGACTTAGTCTTCTTCTGAGGCATCAAAAAAGCAATCAATACATATAAAATAAAATTAATCATTAAACTGCCTGTTATCATATAAAGAATGACAAACAATAATAGCCTGACAAGCCAGACATTAACTGAACAATAGTTAGCAACACCATCACAAAAGCCTAAGAGTATAGGATTCATACCAATTGAAAGACGTTTTTTACCTTGCATTTAACTTTCCTTGTTTATAATGTTTAGTCTATTGATTTAGCAATCGCCCTAAATACTTCTACAGCGGCAATTTTATAACCATTCAGCATAAAGTTAGTATCGGCACTATTTCTCACAATAACAATATCTAATTTTGCATTAATAGATGGCTGTATGTAGCTTAGTTAATAAAAATAAATCGGAACTTTTCGTTAATAACGGTCGTACTACCTTAAAAATTGTAACAAAAACTCTTACCTTTTAACTATTTATCAACTAATACTTCTGAATCAAACTTTATACCGTCCCATCCCGTCTGTATAAAGTTTCTAATATTAGTATGATCTATGCCTTTAGGATTTAGTAGCACATCTTGGCGGTAATAATCTCCAAAACAAGCCAAAGTTTGCTGTTCGTTAAGCGTGTTTAACTTAGCAAAAGCAAAGATCTTACAAGACCCTTCATTTGTTCCGGCAGTATTTCTTTGTGTACCATTTAAAAAATCCGCAGGAGTATAGTCATAGTTACTGGCTATCACAGCCATAACGTCACTAAAGCTCATCTTTACAGGCTCTAGTTTTATCGTTTGTATTAATTCATCTAATGTCATTGGATCACCCCTCATTTTCTTTTAGCTCTGTGATCTGCTTTAAAATAGAAGTGTAATTCTCTGTGCCTTGCGCACCAGTCACTAAATGCTTTTGATTGAATATCATAGCCGGAACACCAGAAATACCTTGCGATGTCCAAAATTGCGCGATTTTGGTTATCTCTTCTGATATTTCAGCCGACTGTAAAGCTTGTTCTGCCTCAAATTTATCTAAACCAACCGAGGCTGCAATCTCGAGTAATTTATTGTTATCACTAACGTTAACGCCATCAGTGAAATAAGCTGAAAACAAAGCCATTTTCAATTCGTGCTGCTGCCCTTTCTGTTCAGCCCAGTGCAATAACTTATGAGCGTTGAAAGTATTATAAATTCGTGAATCATCTGTAAACTTAATAGGGAAATCGTGCGACTTCCCTACGTTACAAATTCGCTCTCGAGTGCTAACACTTTCTTCTAAACTCGCACCATACTTTTCAATAACATGTTCGCGAAGCTCTTGCCCTTGTGGGCCCATTTGTGGATTTAACTGAAACGGTTGCCAATGTATATCGGCATTTAAACCAGAGTCGTTCAAAGCTTGTTGTAATTGTTTAAAACCAATAATGCACCAAGGACAAACAACATCTGAAACGATATCAATACGTAATTTTTCTTGTTCTGTTGTCATATTAACTATTTCCTACAAGATAAGTTAACGCGCCTTTTATTGCTGCAACTTGTGCCACAATGCAATTTTCATCACTTGATGAAGGGCTATCAGGATATACTTCAGTGGTTGATACATAAGGTGCATCGGTAAAGCCTGCACATAACCCTAGTTCTTTGGTTGGGTAATTAATAACGCCAAATTGAGCTAAATCAGCTCCAATAAGTTTATTATTTTCATCCGCTGGCGCAATGTGAGTGACTTTAGACACAGACTCTATAATAGATTTTTGAAACTCGGCCTCAGGTTTTAAACTATCCCCAACACCATAAAAGCCATCAGGAATATTCCAAGATTTTTGTGGTATCGCATCCCTTGCTGCAAGAGCTGGTCTGAATTCAGAATTATCTGTGTCTGTAGTTTCGTGTAAATCAATATGCGCCAGTATTTCTACATTTAACCCTTGAACAAAGTCCATAATGTTTTTTGACTCTTGTGCTGGACTGTTTTGAGAAAACGATCGGTTTGGATCAATCGCATTAGGGTTCCAACGATTAATAGTTTCGTATCCCCAAGGGCTAATACACGGAGCGACTATAAAATTAAATTTATCAGCATAAAGACTCAACTCAGTTTCCACAAAACGTAATGCACCAAACACACCACTCGTTTCATAACCATGTACACCACCCGTTACTAAAATGGTTGGTTTATCTTGTTGCCATTGTTTAGACATGAATAACCATAACTGATATACATCTGGAGCGTACGATAGAGAGCCGTAAGATTTGAGTTCAACAACATCAGATAAAGTTTGATGAATGGACTTCAGCTTATTAACTACCGTATTTTGATATGAGCGTTTTACTGTTTGGGCTTGATACCAAGCTAATTTCTCTGTGCTGGTCCAAGGTTGACCAGAAGTGCCTATTGGATAGTTTTGATGCGCTGTCATTGAGGACCTTATCTACGATATGATTACCGATAGTAATTTTAAGTACCATAATAACAAAATACAGGCACAAAAAAAGCCCGGTAAACCGAGCTTCTTAGTATTTAATAAGTTAAGAACTAATTAATCAAGTACTACTACATTAGCAGCTTGAGGACCTTTTTGGCCATCTTCAACTTCAAATTCAACACGTTGGCCGTCTTTTAAAGTTTTGAAACCTTCAGAAGCGATTGAACGGAAATGAACGAATACGTCTTTACCGCCTTCGTCTTGAGTTAAAAATCCGAAACCTTTCTCTTCGTTAAACCA
>JAWUWS010000059.1:0-19687 GCA_034111705.1 Psychrosphaera sp. | reverse complement strand
GTTTTGTGCTCATTCATTATATTTTTTTGATGCTTAAATATACTTAACACACTGTCACTGAATGTATCAAAAACCTGAGAGACTTTAGGTCGTTTAAACCCTACTTTTTTCATGTCATTTGTAATGCGAGCTAAGCGTTGTTCTCTAGGCAGTAACTTAGCATTAAATTGACTTATTACTTTGTAGTTTTGGAACTGAATGTCATCACCATCTTTGACACTTATAGCACAACCAAATAAAAACATAGTTGCCAATATGGTTATGGTCTTAATAAGACTCATTGGTAACTTCCTAGTTGTGATTGAATAGCTTTAAAAGTTTGCTGCTCAGCTAATTCAGGAGTTTGGTTAAATGAAACGGCACTTAATGGCATTTGATAAATTATATTGTCATCTAGTAAGTAAATCAGCTCCGCTGACATTTTTACAGCAGTATGGAATTCAGTGGTACTGGTCTCTATATTAAGACCTGAAAACACGGTTTTAAGAGTATGTGCTTTTTGATCAGAGGTTAACCCCATTGATTGCATTTGATTAATAAGTGAAAGCTCAATATCCGTTGCCTGTTTTTGTTCGGAGTTGGCTAATATCACCTGATAACCTACTTTATCTGCGATAAATAGTGCACGTTGTTGTAACTGGGTGGTTAACTTATCTAACTCAAATGTTTCAAACGTATAAGAACGTAATAACCCCAAGTTTTTTTCAATATTGGATTTAGCTTGATTGTATTGGATAAGTTTAAACAAGGCTGGCGATAAGTTTTTAATGCCAACTGCTTTGTTGTCAATTAAATAAGTAGTGAGCTTTTCTTTAACTGAGTCATGTAACTGTTGGAAAAATACTTGCCTATCTACCTGCACTAACAACAACACTTCATTGTTATATTGAGCTGTTTTGACAATATCTATATTGGTAAATGTGAGGTTGCTAGTAGAGAGCAGTGAGTCTGTTTCTAAATATAACTCGGTATTGCCGTCTTTAGCTTCTACAAATTGTTGGGTATTACTTTGTGCGGTTACTTGTAATCGTGAACTTAACGCTTCTAGCGCATTGGTTTGTGCTTGCTGTTTATTCTCTCCACTTCCTACAGAATAAAACCACTGTTGGCTATCCCCTGGTGGTGTGATTACCCATTGAGGCAGTGACTTAGCTTCTGCTTGAGGTAATAAAAATATACTTAATGTTAAAATCAGATAATTGTATATTCTCACAGTAAATCTCCATATCTGTCAGTGTGATACAACATAATAAAGTAATTTTTGAAAATTACTAATATTCTGTTGTGATAATTACTGCGATTATTGACTGTTTATTATAACGGAGTTTAAAGGCTGGAAATAAGTTTATAAACAATGAGAGTTTAATTCATTATTTTTAGAGGCGTTAGATACTACTAATTCGATAAAATAGAACAATGGTGATATTTTTGAGTCTTTAATATTAGGTGGAGCGGCCCGAAGGCCGACTCCTGGGGGTAGTAGTGTTACGCAATTTTCATGCAGTTTTTACCTGCATCTTTCGCTGCGTAAAGCGCTTTGTCTGCGCGAGCAAACAAATCTTCAGGTGTGTCATCTTTTTCAAAACAAGCACAACCAATACTAGTACTAACATGGTATTTATTGAAAATAGGACTTTGGCTTATAGCAAGATTTATTCTTGAGGCAACAATTGGCGCGCCACTTAAGCCTTCTTTTCCTAATAAAATAGCAAACTCGTCGCCACCAAATCTAAAGATTTGATCTGTGCCTCGTAGGCAACCTTCAACAAGTTTTACAAAGCCAGTTAGAATTTTGTCACCCATTAAATGTCCGTGAGTGTCATTAACTGTCTTAAAATTGTCTAAGTCCAACAGCATTAACACAAATTCTTCATTAAATCGTAATGCGTGTTGTGCCGTTCTTTTAATGGCATCTTCATACATGGAGCGATTACCAATACCAGTTAAAGGGTCCTTTAACGCCATTTGTTGTAATTGCCAAAAAGCTAGGGCATTACGCAATGGGTAAATTAATTTCTTTTGATAGCCAGTTAACGATGACATTAATATATCGGTAATTGGTCTTTCTGAGTAATAAGTTATATTACCCATAAGTCGGTCATTGATTCGGATTGGTAACGTCATTGTTTGTAAAGACGAATGACCATTACTTGATTTAAATTTTCCATGAAAAGTATCAAGTTCAACGGAATTGATTTTATACTGAGAGGTAATCGCACTAAGATAAATAGCTAACAATTGCTCTACATCTAAGGTAGTTTGGAGTTGTTCAACTAAAGAGTCGTTTTCACTATCAGTATTTGAATAATTTGACCATGCAGCCAGAATGTTTGCACTGGTTTCTGAGTTTAATGCGTCTAAGTGACTTATATAATCCACATTACCCCCTTGTATTTGGCTGATTAATTTCACTTGTAAAATACTAAGCGAAAAGTGTGCCAGTTATATAATACTTTGAATCTTATAGAATAAATGTTTAAGTTGATTTGGTCTGCTAGACTGAAAGTATACAGTCGGCAAAAAGTTGCCAGAAAGGATTTTGTATTTATGTCACATGGTTATTTTTTTGAGCTTATTTTATTATTGGCTACCTCTGTTTTTATTGTTTGGTTTTTTAAAAATATAAAACTGCCACCAATATTGGCATATCTTGTTACTGGGATCATCGCAGGTCCTCACGCTTTAGCTTTGATCACTACGCCAGATGAAGTGGCCTTAGTTGCTGAACTTGGTATTGCTTTTCTATTATTTTCTCTTGGTTTGGAATTCTCTGTGCCAAAGTTAATTGCTATGCGCCATTTAGTATTGGGTGTAGGTAGTGCGCAAGTTGTTATTACGTTATTGTTGGTGATGGGCGTATGCTTCTTTATGGGTAACAATAGTACGACTGCTTTTGTTATAGGCTGTACGTTTGCCTTATCTTCTACCGCTGTTGTGGTTAAATCATTAAATGAAAGTGGTATAACTCAAACCAAGCGCGGCCAAATCGCAATCAGTATTTTATTATTTCAAGACATCGCGGTCGTACCTTTCTTGATAGCGATACCTTTGTTGGCATCTAATGGCGATGAAAATGTAGCATTAGCTTTATTATTTGCCTTGGGAAAAGGCGCTGTTGTGGTTGCGATTCTTCTGTCTGTAGGTAAATGGATATTGCCAAAAGTGTTTAACCAAGTGGCTCAAGTTAGAACAGATGAATTATTTGTACTTACGGCAATTTTGGTCACTGTAATGGCCGGAACATTAACCAGCTTTTTCGGTTTGTCTATGGCGTTAGGCGCATTTTTAGCTGGTATGATGTTAAGTGAAAGCCAATATAAACACCAGTTAGAGGCGGATATAAGACCATTCAGAGACATACTTATGGGATTGTTTTTTATCAGCGTTGGTATGCAACTAGACGTTACCGTTATGGTAAGGCAATGGCATTGGATCTTCATTGGTTTAATTAGTTTGTTCGTCGTAAAGACAATAGTTATAAAACAGCTTGCCGTAATGTCAGGGGAGACTCGCAAGGATGGTTGGAGCGCAGGTTTGATGATGTTTCAACTCGGGGAGTTTGGCTTTGTTTTAGTAGCACTCGCTCAGCAATTAAATATTTTTACTCCAGAATTATCTTCTACGTTAATAGGTATTGGTGTATTAAGCATGGCCATAACCCCATCAATCATTGCGAACAATAGCAAAATAGTAAATAAGCTCGATAAACTATGGGGTAAACAAGAGAATATAGTTGACGAAAATCAAGAGGCAGATTTTGAAACTGAACTAAAAGATCATGTCGTTATCTGTGGTTTTGGCCGAGTTGGTCAAACGGTGAGCCGTTTTCTTAAATCGGAAGCTGTACCTTATGTTGCATTAGATGTAGACCCTATTCGAGTGAGTGAAGCCCAAGCCGCAGGTGAAAATGTTCAATACGGACATGCAAGAGATAAAGCTATCTTGGAAGCCGCTGGAGCCGTAGACGCGAAATTAATCGTGATAACGTTTGGCGATGTAGCAAAAGCGCATGTAGTGATCAAAAATGTGAAAGAGATGAATAGTAGCGCACGGATTATGGTGAGAACTAAAACTGATGAAAATCTAAAAGAGATTTTGGAGGACGGGGCGGATCAAGTTGTACCAGAGGCACTAGAAGGTAGCTTGATGTTAGTGTCTCAAGTTTTATTTGAATCTGGCGTGCCCATGTCTCGAGTGTTAAAAAGGATCAGAAAAGAAAGAGAAAACCGTTATGGTCACTTACATGGTTTTTATCCTGGAGACGTAACGGAAGTTACTGCAGATAGACGGGATTTGTTGGAATATATTCATGCGATTGCAATTCCATTAGATGCGTTTGCGGTTAAACGCAGTTTATCTGAACTTAATTTGGTTCAACGCCGTGTGGAAGTCGTTGGATTAAGACGAGATGGTGCTGAGCTGGCCTCTCCTGATGAAAATACAGTAATACAAGCCTTGGATACGATTATAATTAAAGGTAAGCCACGCAGAGTTGAACGAGTAGAGCGTTATTTAATGACAGGTTAATAAAAAGAGTTAGTGCTTGCTAACTCTTTATTTATTCATAAGTAAAGCATTACTGAATACTTCGCTTATGTCTTTGATGTTTACTCTTGCTTTGGAGTTAGTTCAAGGAAAGCCATGATCTCATCTTTTTGCTTTAAGCCATCTTCATAACCTAATTTAATTAACTCTTCAGTGAACGCTTTGTCGAACATCAAGTAACTGATGAGTTCCGATTCTGATTTTTTTGAAATACCAATAAACTTCAATAAAAGGCGAATAGCCGAAGGCATCTTTTTGTAGTGCTGAGCTGCGAGTTTGTTAAAGCCCCTACTTGGGTTTATCAATAAAGATTCTACTTTTTTTAATTCAGTTTTATCGCTCGAAGTTTGACCTAGGGTATTATTTATTCTCTCCATTCTCTCTATGTCAGCATTTAACGAATCTGTGAATATAGTATCCAATAAGTGACCTGTGATTTTTGCTACATTAGGATAGAACTCTGAATCACTCTCCTCTGAGCTTTTATTCGAACTAGCCTTAGGTTGCTCAACACCAATGATAAGTATTTTTGTCGCGCCTAAATGAATCGCTGGGCTTAATGGTGATAATTGATGAATAGCGCCATCACCAAAATAGTCTTTACCAATTTTTACACTTGGGAATAGTAATGGGATAGCAGCAGAAGCCATTAAATGCCTTGTAGATAAAACGGTTTTAATTCCTTTGCGTTTTGCTCTTTGCCAGGCTTCATCACCACTTGATTGAAAAAACGCAATACTATCTCCGTCACTATAACTAGACGCTGCAACAGACATGGCATCTAAATGACCATTTAATATGTTCCTATCTATACGTTTGTAATCAATTAAATTTGAAAGCAATTCTTCTAAAGGCGAATTATCTAATAAACTCGTTGCTCTAAATTTTCCACTTTTAAAAAATTTAGAAAAATAATTTCTGAGCAGGTAGCCAAATACACCTGTCCAAGTACCGACATAAACGTGATCGGTTTTAAAATTTTTCCACACCCATTCAGTCTTTTTTACGCCTAAACGAAAACAAGATGCATGACAAGCCATAGATACAGCATTAATAGCACCAGCAGATGTACCGCAAATGATTTTAAATGGAGATTTCTGATTTCGTGGTAGTTGTGCGGCAATAGCTTTAAGCACACCCACCTGATAAGCAGCTCTGGCTCCGCCGCCAGTTAATAATAAGGCATTAGTAGATTGTTTTGTTGTGGCAGAAAATATCATTATAGATTTTTTTATTTAATCCGATTATAAATATATAGCTTATCGTTAAATATTAACCTAAAAAGTTGCATGTATGAATTGTTCTTTTGGTTAAGGTATTGCAACCTATTTCAGTTTAAGTAATAATGCGCGCCGCTTAAGGAGACATTATTTGTTTTTTTGTGCAGCAGTATGGTAACTCCATTGGTTCTCTCGCAACGATAGCTCGTGAACTTGGTCAGACCCGGAAGGGAGCAGCCACAGCAAGTGACTCGTGTGCCGAGATGTGGCTGGTGGAGTTGCCACCAATCTATATAATACTTATTAAGACACAATACTTATTTTCAAGACGTTCTTGAAAATATAAAGGTGGAAACGTTCGCTTTTTATTACTTTAATTTAAGAAAGCGAAAACGTTCCGATAACCTTTAGTTACCCATCTTAAATTTTAAATTGCCCAACAACCTTATCTAGTTCACCTGATTTTAGACGTAACTTTTCACATGTGTCGTTGTTAAGTTGAGCAATATCATTTAGCTCATGGGTTTGATCTGAAATCTCTACAATACGTTGACCTATATCACCACCTACAAGGCTTTGCTCTTCTGAGGCTGACGCAATTTGTGAATTCATGTCCATTATAACTGAAATCGACTGAGCGATTTCATCTAGTTGTTCAGATGTATCAGTAACACTTTTCTCGGCTGAATCACTACGTGTGATGCTTTTGCCCATAGCTTCTACCGCAGAGCGTGAGCCATCTTGTAATTTTTGGATCATGTTTTGAATTTCTTCAGTACTGCCTTGAGTTTTACTCGCTAGATTTCTAACTTCGTCTGCAACGACTGCAAAACCACGACCTTGCTCGCCTGCTCGTGCAGCTTCAATTGCTGCATTTAAGGCTAGTAAATTCGTTTGTTCAGCAATGCTTTCAATAACTTGCAAAACTGCACTAATACTCTCAACATCAATACCAACTCTATCTATAACCTTACTCGCTTCGCGAATATCTAAGCTAAGTTGGCTCATTTCACTGCTGCTTTGTTGGATTTTTTCTAATGCAATTTCACCATTTCCATTAGCCTCTTTTACAGCACTTGCTGCACTAGCTGCATTGCTTGAAACCTCACCTGCAGACGCAGACATTTGTGTTGATGCTGCAGCAACGGTCTGAACTGCATGACTTTGTTTTTCTGTTATCTGTTTAATTTGCTCGACTTGGGCAAGGAGTGTATCGGTTTCAGAATTAACGGCTTGTGATACCTCAAATACACTTTTCATATTATTTTGCAAAGAAGATAAAAGGTTATTAAGGTACCCAGCTAATATGCCTGTCTCAAATTTATCTTGTATTGGTATGCGTTTTGTTAAGTCACCATTACCTTGACTTAACTCACGGATTGAATCAGAAACATTTGCTAGTGGATTTAGTATAGAACGACTGACCAAAACACCAATAACAACCATTATGCCAATTAATACAATGGTAAGAGTATAAACAAATGTTAAAACTGCACTTTGGGCTGCACGAACTTCTTGTTCAACAATAGCAATTTCTTTTTCTATGGTATCAACGTAAACTCCCACCCCAATCATCAAATCCCATTTAGGTAAAAAGATAGAGTAAGATAGTTTTTCTGATGCAACCGTTTCTCCTTGGCGAGGAAAGTGATAACTAACAAATTCATCACCACGACCCAAGTTGTTCTTTTGGCCTGCTTCAACTAAGTCATTCACTAAGTAAACATTATTTACATCTTTGAAATTTTTATAGCTATTTCCTATACCAGCATTTGAACTTCCGCTAAAAACTCTGATTGAGTTTGAATCGTAGCCAAAAAGGTAACCATCTTTTCCAAACTCCATACGTTGTAATAACGTTACACCATCCTCTAAAGAACCGTTTGTATCGTAAATCGGTTTAATAGTTTTGTATGCAATATCGACAATATTTTTAAGTTCTTGTTTTTTTTCGTGGCGTAACATGTCAGTTGCTGATTGTGTTTGTGTTTTGATCAAACTATTAATTTGGCTGTTAAATATCAGTACTAATGTAATGGCAATTAATAATACGGGGATTGCTGATACGGCCAGTAATCTTGTACGAATCGAGAAATTATTTAATATCATAAGAACTTTCTACCTTCTCTGTTTTTTGTTATGCAGTAACTAATAAATCTAACTTATTAGTTATAGTTTGTTTATTATAAAAAAACTAATAATTACAAATCCCCTAATAATTTTTGTTGTTATGGGTTAGGGGATTACCATTAATAACGGCTTATTTAACTTGAACTTGAATTATATATTCTATTTAAACCTTTATTTTACCTATACCTTGGTCTAAGTAAGAGGGGGGGTTGTTAAGGAAAAAATGAGTGGTTTTTATAAATGTATTTATAATGAATAGCTTGTTATTTAATTTACATTTAGGGTGGTTCCAGTTAGAGTTTCTGAAATTAATCTTAAAGTGTAGCTTCACAAAAGGAGCAAATAACATGGAGTTAAATGTGAAACATCAATTACTCACCATTCTTTGCGTAGTTGGATTCTCGGTCTCAAATCTTGTCTCAGCTTCTGAGCTCAATTTAGAGACTTGTTTTGTTCCTGGGATTAAAAGTAAAGCATTATGCGGAACTTTAGATATGGCGGAAAACCCAGCTCTAGATATATCCGCAGATAATACCATTAGCTTAAATGTTGTTGTATTACCCAAAGTCAAAGAACAAAGTAAAGAATTACCAGTAATGTTTTTAGCTGGCGGCCCAGGACAAGCGGCTACTGAATTAGCCAATGGATTAAACCGGGCTATGAGCGATATTAGACAAGAACACGATATTATTTTGGTGGATCAACGAGGAACTGGGAAGTCTAATGGACTTTTATGTGAATCTGAAGAGTATGTTGATGTACTTGAGCTTGACTCCGATAAACTCGATCTTGAAAAAGAAGTTAAGGACTGCTTAGCAGGCTTTTCTAATTATCATTTACCAAGTTATAACACTTACCAATCCATTGAAGATTTTGAAGCCGTGCGTCACGCTTTAGGTCATAAGAAAATACACATATTTGGTGGTTCTTACGGAACAAGAGCTGGTTTTGCATATTTAAAAAATCACCCAGAGTCTATACAAACGGCAATACTAGACAGTAATGCCCCAATGGAGTTAGTCGTTGGTCTTTTTGGTAAAACATCAGAGCGGGCATTTGACTTCTTAGTTGAAGATTGTAAAGCACATCAATACTGTAATGAGTCTTTTCCTAACTTAAAACAAGATTACTTAAACTTGTTAATTCAGCTGGAGAAACCAATAACACAATCTATTTATCATCCTATTACAGGACTTAAAGTAGAAGTTATTTTAACTAAAAGTAAAGTAACGGAATCTCTTAGAGGTACTTTGTATGCTTTATCTACTCGTCAATTATTACCTTACGTGGTGCATGCATCAGCTAAAGGTGATTACCGCCCGCTAGCTGCAATGATCAGTCAAAATACTGGTTCAGAGCATAGCCCTGGTAGTTTATACACTGGGCTTACTATGAATATTATTTGTAATGAAGATATGCCTAGAGCTGTGGAATCTGATTTTAAACAAGATGCCGATAACTATTTCAATGGAGAGTTAGGATTTACTAACTTTACTGATGTTTGTAAGTATTGGCCTAAGTGGCAAGCGCCAGAAGACTTTGCAGAACCTGTTACGGTTGATGTTCCGGTATTACTTTTTTCTGGTAAGTACGATCCTGTGACACCGCCTGCATATGGCGATATGGCTGATAAAAATTTACCTAATTCAAAACATGTGGTGATAAAAGATGGTTCTCACGTGGCCTCGTTAAGTATGTGTATGGATGCAGTTAAGGAATTTATGCAAAGTGCTACGTTTGATGGTGTTGACTTTAGTTGCGCAGATAAATCAGTACCAAGTTTATTTTTTACTAACTTAAATCAACTTCATTAATAAGGGTCATCAAATGTTACAGGTAAATAATTTAGTTAAGCATTTTGGCGATATGAAAGCGTTAGATGATTTAAGTTTTTCTGCAGAAGACGGTCAAATTACAGGAATACTTGGACCTAACGGCGCTGGTAAAACAACCGCGTTGCGTGTTTTATATGGTTTGTTAAAACCAGAGCAGGGCGTTGGACTCATTAATGGTGTAGACAGTCAAATATCACCTCAATTAGCACGTAAAGAAATAGGCATATTCCCAGATAAATTTGGTTTGTATGAAAGGCTAACAGCTCGTGAACAAATCGCTTACTTTGCCGGTTTACATGGCTTAAAAGGAGCTGAAAAAGAACAGGCGCTAAATGATGTGATTGAAAAATTGGATATTGCTGACATCGCAGATCGTCGCTGTGCCGGTTTCTCTCAAGGCCAGAGAATGAAAGTCATTATCGCACAGGCTTTGGTACATAAACCTAAAAACTTAATATTAGATGAGCCTACACGTGGCCTTGATGTAATGAGTACTCGAATATTACGCGATATATTGTTGGAGTTGAAACAACAAGGAACCTGCATTTTGTTCTCCTCTCATGTTATGCAAGAAGTTGCAGCATTGTGCGATAAAGTTATTGTTGTTGCTAATGGAAAAGTGGCTGCTGTAGGTACACCACAAGAGTTATGTGAGCAAACTGGAAAAACCGAATTAGAAGAAGCATTTGTAGCGTTGATTGGCAGTGATGAAGGGATAGCAGCATGATAAAAACATTATTTACCAAGGAGTTTTTGGACTCAATACGTGATAAACGCTCAGTGTTTGCAGCTTTACTCGGTGCGTTGTTCGCTCCAATATTTTTTGCAGGGATCATTAGTTTCACATTAGATGAAGCAACATCGTTAGACGATTTATACATTGATATCGAAAACCAACAACAAGCTCCACATATAGTGGCTTTGTTAGAACAAAGTAAAATATTACATGCAGATACACCTGAAACAGGTAAGAATTTTGAGTTAGATGGTGAAACTATTAAACACTCTAAAATTACACTTACCTTTGAAGAGTCTTTCGCTGAAAAAATGGAGAAAGGTGAAAAAGCGACAATTACATTGTTGACGGATTATTCTAAAAAAGGTGTACGAGATGAAATCTCTCGTATAAAGCAAGTTATTAACAGTTATCAGAGTCAATTGGTTTCAATGAAACTCACCGCTAGAGGTATTTCACCTCAAGTTCTCAATGTGATCAATATAGCTGAGCAAGATTTAAGTACGCCATCTTCAAAATCTGCTTTATTGTTAGGCATGTTAGGCGTAATGATGTTGGTGGCTGTGTTTGTGTCCTCGACCAATGTTGCGATTGATTGTAGCGCAGGTGAACGTGAACGTAATTCATTAGAGTTATTGATCATGCAGCCGGTAACGACGATGCAAGTGGTGCTAGCTAAAGCGATGAATACTGCATTTTTTGGAGCGTTAGGAGCAACTCTTAGTGTTTTATTAACAGCACTTGTTATCCCTTTTATCCCTTTGCATAAGGCTGGAATGGCATTTAACTTTGATTTGCAATTAGGTTTGACTATTTGGTTACTTTTATTACCTTTAGCATTATTTGCAGCTGTATTTCAATTAGCGGTAGCCTTCAATGCCAAGTCATTTAAAGAAGCACAGTCGTATATTCAGTATACGGTAATGGTGCCTATTTTTGTGCCTATGGTATTGGAGATCATGAATTACAAACATGCTGCACTGAGTTATATTCCCATCGTTGCTCAACAACAGGCCATTAGCCAATTGATCAGAGGTGAGTTAGACAGTTATATGCCGTTAGTTGCAGGCTCTGCAATAACGCTTGTTCTGTCTTTTGCTATCGTGAAATTTATTGCGAACTCGTTAAAGTCTGAAAAAGTGGTTTTAGGTTTGTAGATTAACAGCTGGAGTTAATAACACATTACTAAGTAAAAAGAGCCAATAGGCTCTTTTTTTATGCTAAGTTTTAACTAGGTTGTTAACTTATTTTGAAAATCCGATTGAACAATATCTAGCGCTTTAAGCACCGTATTTGGTGAGACCTCATTTGATTCAAGCAAATAAATAAGCTCAACGGCAAGTTGTATATACTCATCTGCACTTTCTAATTGTTGTGTGATTGCAGATATTTCTGTATTTTCTGGTTTAGGTTCATTTTGTTTAGAGCTTCTTTGGGTAGTTGCTTGGCTCAATTTAATCTTCTCGCTGTTCTCTTGAGTCCATAAATTCTAGTGCTCGTTTTACTGACTCTCTAACGTTCATTTCCATTTCGTAGCGCTCTGCTGCTGGCATATAAAATGCCATGTCTACTTCATGTCTTATGTACTTAGATGGCAGTTGATTTAATACGATGCAACATAAGTCGGATAAGAAGTCGGTTGGAAATCGTTTGTCCAATTTGTTTAAGTTGATGTAGTCGATTACTAGTTTTTCGTAATAATTGTGAATATCGTCATTAAGTTGCATAACTTTCCCTAATCAATAGTAGGCTACTTATGCTTATGACAATAGCATCGTATTGCGCATTATAAAATATGTGGAAGCAGAAAATGGAAAAACAATGCAGAATTAATTAAAGAATGAATGTATCAATTGCTGCATTAATAAGTTGCATATGTACCATGGTAAGAGCATCAATATCTCGCTGATAACCACCTCCAATAACGGCAACAACAGGAATACCATATTTTTTCGCAAGGTTAAACACCATAGTGTCTCTTTGATAAATACCTTGGGTCGAAATGTTTAATAGTCCTAAATCGTCGTCTTTGTGAATATCAACGCCTGCATCGTAAATGATAAAGTCTGGTTTAAATGAATGCAATGCGGTTGTTAATGCCTCGTAGGCGTAACTTAAATAAGCGTCATCGTTTAAGTATTTATCTAATCCAATATCCCAATCACTTTGTTGTTTTCTGGTTGGAAAGTTTTTTTCACAATGTATGGATAAACTAAAAATGTTGGGGTTCTCAGCAACACAGGTTGCAGTGCCATCACCTTGATGTACATCACAATCAAAAATAAGCACTCGGTTTACTTTACCGTGTTCAATTAACGTTTGAGCCGCAATAGATAAGTCGTTAAATACACAAAAACCTGAACCAAAATTAGGGTGCGCGTGGTGATATCCACCAGTTAGGTTTATCGCAACTCCTGTATCAACAGCTAACATAGCAGCTTGTAATGTGCCGCCAACAGCCGTTAAGGTACGTTGAACAAATTGTTCAGACCAAGGAAAACCAATACGTTTCATTTCTTGTTCTGAGAGTCGGTTATTTATAAAATCATTAATATAATCGGTATCATGAATTTGTACCAACTGTGACTGAGTAATAGGGTGCTCAACTAAATGAATATTTACCAGTGATGAATGCGTTTGAATAGCCGCATCTTTTAGACTGAGGTATTTCTCAATAGGAAACCTGTGATTTTTTGGAAGATCTAATTGGCTATAAATAGGATGAAAAATTAAAGGCAATGAGGTTATAGGCATAATATTACTTATTACTATCTAGTAATCTGGTTGGTTATTTTGAATTAATTATTGTTGTCTAACTTTTGAATTGTCTCTTCTACTTTACTTAATGCTTGGCGACATCGGCCAAGCCTTTGCTGGTTGGTTAATACTTCTTGTTGTAAAGCTGGTCTATTACTTTGGCCTTTATACATACTCAACTGTTGCTGCGATAAATTAACCATATCTAGCAACCTACGTTCGTACTCTTGCAGTTTAGATAACTCTGCATATAGTTCTTGACTTGATTGTGATGTTTTTACTGCAAACTTTTTCGCTTTACTTATATTACGAATTCTATCTTTTGTGTACTGGGTATTTTTAATGTTGATGTCGTTGGACTTTAATAATCGTTTTAGACATGAAAATTGTTGAGTAATCCTTTCAGATAAATAACCAATATGCTCTTCATTAGTCACTGATGCTAATTTTTTAATGGTGGAATTCAGCTCCAATAAATAATCGTCGATGTCGTCACTTCTTGTCGAAAATCCAGATGAGCGAAATATATCACTGTTAGCAAACCATTGTTTTGAACTGAGCTTTAAACCTTTGACTTCATATTCTAGCTTTTCAAACTGAACGGTTAGTTGATTTATTAATGTATCCATAGTGCTTTATAAGCTCCAAGCATCAAAGGCAAGCTTTACTGCCATGCAAGAAACAACAACCGTAAAAACTGGACGAATAAATTTATTGCCATATTTTATAGCTGAATGAGCGCCAGTGTAAGATCCTAACATCAAGAAGCTTCCCATTAATAATCCAACCGCAAAATTAACATAACCTAAGTAAATAAAAGCAATTAATGAAAATATATTACTAATGAAGTTCATACTTCTGGCAACCCCAGAGGCTAATAATATGTTCAGTGTGTATAAAAATAAGTTACTGACCGTCCAAAATGCACCAGTACCAGGGCCTGCAAATCCATCGTAGAATCCTAAAGTTAAGCCTTGGCTTATTTGCTTCGTTCTTAATGTTGAATTAACTTCTGGCAGTTGATTTGAATCTTCAGCTTTCATTCGATTAAATAATGCATAAAGTGCGCTAAAACCAATAAAAATAGGTAAGATTTTATTTAGGTTGTCGGCATTGATAAAGCTAACTATAACAGTGCCTAAAATAGAACCAATGGCGGTAGATATAACACTTAGTTTCCAAAAAGAAGGTGAGAATAATTGTCGTTTATAAAAGGTATAACTAGCCATAAACGAACCAAAAGTTGATGCCAGTTTATTGGTGCCTAATGCTACATGTGGAGGTAAACCAGATGATAACAAAACAGGGACGGTTAATAATCCACCCCCTCCTGCGATAGCGTCAATATAACCAGCTGCAAACGCGGTTATGATAAGAACACCAATTATGGAAGGTGATAAATTTATAAACTCAGCAAACTCGTTTAACCAGTTCAACTAATACTCCGTAATTTGTCTTTTTATATAGCAGGCGTTAATTTAGTTATGCCTTAGCTATGCTTCGCGGCTATTATAGCGGCTCTCTGGATTTATTAACATGAATTAAAAGTACATGACCCAAGAACTGCAAAATGGTTTTCTACTAACTCGTAAACAATATGACAGTAATGGCGTGTGTATTTTTGAGTTGTGGGTAAAGTCGGGCGAGCAAACATATCAATTAATAATAGAAAACGAAAAGGCGGTTTGTTTTGCTCTTGAGACGGATAAAGCAAAACTGCAGTCCTTGTGCCAAAACAATCAATTAAACATAAACCTTAAATCACTCAGTTTACAATCTTTTAATAGTGATGAGGTTTTTGGCTTATACAGCGATTCACTAAAGGATTATCACAAGTTAAGGAAATTAGCTGAAGAAAACGGAATCGAGTTGCTTGAAGCTGACATCAAACCAATTGATCGTTTTTTAATGGAACGTTTTATTCAAGGTGAAGTTTGTTTTACTGGGCAAGAACAAGAAATTAACAACTCAGCTTCACACAGAGCAAATGGTGTAATTACAAATCGTTTAATAAATCATGCACAAATAAAAGCAGGACAGTACACCCCTGAGTTTTCTACGTTATCAGTTGATATAGAATGTGATGAAGATGGTTACTTATATTCAATAGGTTGTCATGGTATAGATTTGCAAAATCAAGCGGTTGAGTACGTATTATATAACGGTGCTCAAGTCGACAAACCAAATGATTTACCAGAATACACTGTATGGTTAGATACTGAATGGGAATTGTTATTAAAGTTTAATCACGTTGTTGCTGAGTTTAATCCAGATTTAATTATAGGTTGGAACTTTGTTAAGTTTGACGTACGTGTATTAGTTAAAGCAGCAAAGCGCAATGGTATCAAACTAAAACTTGGGCGTGATGGTTCTGAAATAGAGTTTATAGACGGTAACAGAGATGGAGAACAGCGTTATCCAGATAAAGTCTATATTGCAGGGCGAGTTGTCCTTGATGGCATTGAAGTGATGAAAAATGCAACTTATTCATTCCCAAGCTTTGCTTTAGATAATGTAGCCAGCGAAATACTTGATGAAAAAAAGCTAATTCAAGAAAGTGGTATGGATAAACTAGCTGAAATTAAGCACCTATATAAAAACGACCCTACTTCATTAATAAAATATAACTTACAAGACTGTATTTTAGTTTCCAAAATATTCATTAAAGAAAAACTGGTCGAATTCATTATAACTAGAACTAAACTCACAGGTGTTGAGTTAGACAGGGTTGGCGGTTCAGTTGCTGCCTTTACTAATTTATATTTACCACATGCTCACCGAAAGGGTTGGATCGCCCCTAATTTAGTTGCTGTGCAAGACTATGTAAATAGTCCAGGTGGTTTTGTGATGGACTCCATACCTGGCATTCACAATGATGTATTAGTATTTGATTTTAAAAGTCTATATCCGAGTATTATGCGCACATTTAATGTTGACCCTGTTGCTTTATTAGAAGCAGAAACACTCGAAAAAGAACAACGGATCCCAGGATTTCGTGGGGGGGAATTTAGCCGAGATGAAGCCATACTTTCTTCGATACTAGATAAATTATGGGACGCTAGAGAGAAAGCTAAATCCGAGAGTAATAAGGTTTTATCAAATGCGATAAAAATCATCATGAATAGCTTTTATGGTGTTTTAGGTTCGGCAGGTTGTCGTTTTTATGATACGAAATTAGCAAGCTCAATAACTATGCGCGGACATTGGGTGTTACATGAATCCAAATTGTGGTTTGAGCAAAAGGGGCTTAAGGTCATTTATGGCGATACCGACTCAATTTTTGTTAGCCTTGACGATTCTGCATTTAATGAAAGCCAAGCTGAGGAATTAGGTGTCGAATTAAATACTTGGTTTAACCAGAAAATACAAACTGATTTTAATTTAGAGAATAAAATGGAATTGGAATTTGAAACCCACTTTTCACCATTTTTTATGCCGACAATTAGAGGTTCGGAATCAGGTTCGAAAAAACGTTATGCAGGAATGAAAAAAATAAACGATTCAAATTCTGAATTGATTTTTAAAGGGATGGAAACCGTCAGAAGCGACTGGACTGAATTGGCAAAAGTGTTCCAGACGAATTTATTTCAATTGGTGTTCTCTAAGGCTGATTGTGATGAATATATTTCATCTACAATTAAACAGTTAAGAAATGGAACGTTTGATCATTTACTCATTTATCGGAAACGAATTAGGCAACATTTAAACAGTTACGTGAAAACAACACCGCCACATATAAAAGCCGCTAGATTAGCAAACTCTAAAAGCGATAAAGCTCTTTATTTTAAAGGCACGTCGATAGAGTATATAATTGGTGTCAATGGGCCTCAAGTTAATCAAGCTAATGTTATCCCTAATTATGAGCACTATATTGAAAAACAAATATTTCCAATTGCAGAAGCTATATTAGCAATATATTCCCCTGAAACATTGGAAGTATTTCATCAACAACTTACTTTATTATAGCTCTACGCTTAATATTCATACGATCCGTTAACATTTCTATTTGGTCATTCACCTCATTTAAGATGACGTTAAAGTAATATTGTATTAAATTCGCGCAGCACTGTACTTTGTAGGGAAATTGCTTATCTATTAAATTGACATTATGGGATATGTTTGGGAGACTCTACGGTGATTATTCCTTGGCGAGGTCATTGAATAAAGAGTATCTACTCTAAAAATAAGAAATTAAATACACACATTGGTTGGGAACTATGTCTAAGATGAAATTAAATCTAGTAGCGTCAGCTCTTGTAGGTGCAATGGCATTTACTGGTTCTGCATTTGCTGCAGATCCACTAGAGAAAATTCACGCTGCAGAGCGTACAATTCATAAAGCTGCGGCTAAATCGCAGGTTAAAATCGATACAATTCAAGAACAAACACAAGATATCGTTATTGAATATCGTGCAGTTGTTGATGAAACCGAGATCCACAAAGTTTATAACGATCACGTTGCTAAATTAGTTGCTGCTCAGAACGCTGAAATTTCAGCTCTTGAAGGTCAAATAGCAGAGCTTGAAAACACTAATCGTAATGTAGTACCTCTAATGTACCGTATGATTGATATGTTAGAACAATTCGTTAATGCTGATGTCCCTATTAAAATAGAAAGACGTCAAGCTCGTGTTGCAAAATTACGTGCAATCATGATCGATCCTAACGTTAGTACTTCAGAAAAGTATCGTCAGGTATTAGAAGCGTATGAAATTGAAAAAGATTACGGTTCTGCGGTTGAAGCTTGGCAAGCAACAGAGATTTTTGATGGTGAAGAGATTTCAGCAGATTTTGTTCATGTTGGACGTATCGCTCTAGTTGCACAGTCAAAAGACCTTAAGAATGCATGGGTCTGGAATAATACTTCTCGTAACTGGGAAAAATTAGGTGATGAGTATCTTAAAGATATCACTTTAACTATCCGTATGGCTCGTAAACAAGCGCCATATGAATTAATTAAATTACCTATTTTTGCAGCGGAGTAATAAAACATGAAACAAGTATTAAATTCATTAGTTTTAGCTGCAGCTTTAGTAGCAACTAGCTTTAATGTTAGTGCTGCAGGTGAACTAGACAAGCTTTTAGATCAGGTTAAAAAAGACCGAATTTCTGAAGGCCATTTAAACAAAAAACGTGAAAAAGAGTTTTCAGCTGCAAAAGCAGATAAACAAGCTCTATTAAACAAAGCACAAAAAGAACTTAAAGACGAACTAGCTCGTGGGGAACGTTTACAAAAGCAATATGCTCAAAACGAAAACACACTAGCAGCTAAAGCAGCAGAACTTAAAAGCGCTCAAGGCACTTTAGGTGAAATGTTTGGTGTTGTTCGCCGTGCAGCAAGTAATACAATTGGTTCAATTACCGCTTCAAATATCTCAGGTCAACCTGGATATGGCGACCGTTCTGCTTTACTTGCAGAATTAGCTGAAGCTAAAAAGTTACCAACAACTAAAGAGTTAGAAGATCTTTGGATTGCATTACAAACTGAAATGACTGAATCAGCTAAGGTAGTTACATTTGATGCTGAAGTTGCTAAGTCGGAAGGTGGTTCTGTAACTAAGAGTATTACTCGTATAGGTTCTTTCAACCTAGTAGCTGAAGATGAATACTTAATTTACAATTCTGTAGTAAATAAAATTCAGCCTTTAGGTAAAGCGGCAGATGGTCACTACGTTTCTTCTGCAAATGCATTACAAGATGCAAGCGCTGGTGAATTAGTTCCTTTCTATGTTGACCCTTCACGTGGCGGTATTTTACGTCTAAATACACAACGAGCTACATTATCTGATCGTTACCATCAAGGTGGCACTCCAGGTTATGTAATTACTGTGGTTCTTTTCCTAGGCTTATTCATTGCTGTATTTAGCTTATACACTACGCTAACTGAAAGCTCTAAGATGAAAGCTCAGCTTAAAGATACTGATAATCCTTCTGACGGTAATGCGTTAGGTCGTATCTTAAAAATCTACCAAGAAAATAAAACGTCTGATGTAGAAAACTTAGAACTTAAATTAGATGAAGGTATATTACGTGAAACACCACGTATTGACCGTGGTATCAATACAATCAAAATCCTTGCTGCAGTAGCACCTCTTTTAGGTCTACTAGGTACGGTTATTGGTATGATTGAAACGTTCCAACAAATTACATTGTTTGGTACGGGTGACCCGAAACTTATGGCTGGTTCAATCTCAATGGCATTGGTTACAACAGCAATGGGTATCATAGCTGCACTACCACTAATCTTTGTTCACAGCATTGTTGCTGCAAGAGCTAAAAGTATAATCCATGTTCTTGACGAGCAAACGGCTGGTATTATTGCAGCACATGCTGAGAAGGAGAAAGCGTAATGTTATACCTGATAGGCCTATGGGAATCTGTCAGGGATTTTATTGCGACTGGCGGCTTCGTATTATATTTCGTAGCTGCTGCTCTTCTTATTATGTGGGCATTAATGATCGAGC
>JAWUWS010000058.1:0-32575 GCA_034111705.1 Psychrosphaera sp. | reverse complement strand
GATTGTGAAGTCCCAGCTGAAAATATTCTAGGTGGTGAAGGCAAAGGCGTACGCGTATTAATGTCTGGTCTTGATTACGAACGTTTGGTGTTATCTGGCGGGCCGCTAGGCATTATGCATGCGTGTATGGACTTAGTGGTTCCTTACATACATGACCGTAAACAGTTTGGTCAGTCTATTGGTGAGTTCCAATTAATTCAGGGCAAAATTGCCGACATGTACACACAAATGAATGCCGCTAAGTCTTATGTGTATTTGGTTGCTCAAGCATGTGACCGTGGTGAAACCACTCGGAAAGATGCCGCTGGTGTTATTTTATATTCTGCCGAATTAGCCACAAAAATGGCATTAGACGCCATCCAGTTATTAGGTGGTAATGGTTACATTAATGAGTTCCCTGCTGGTCGTTTATTACGTGACGCTAAGTTATACGAAATTGGTGCGGGTACGTCTGAAATTCGCCGTATGTTGATTGGTCGTGAATTATTTAACGAATCAAAGTAATTGGTCAATAAGCAACTTCTTTTAAAAGTGTGCTTTAAGAGAGTCCTTTTAAAAGACTGGCTATAAGAATTGAGTATTAAGAAGAGATACCATGGCTAAAATAATAAGTAAGTTAAATCCACGCAGTGCAGACTTCATTGAAAATGCACAACATATGCAAACACAAGTTGATGACTTAAAAGCCAAGTTAGAAAAAATTAAACTTGGTGGTGGCGAGCGCAGCCGTGAACGCCATTTATCCAGAGGTAAGTTATTACCAAGAGATAGAGTAGACCAATTACTAGATAACGGTTCTCCGTTTTTAGAATTGTCACAACTGGCGGCTTATGAAGTATATAAAGATGACGTACCAGCTGCGGGTATTATTACTGGCATTGGCCGTGTTGGTGGTCAAGAATGTGTGATAGTTGCTAACGATGCCACAGTAAAAGGAGGCACTTATTATCCATTAACGGTTAAAAAACACTTAAGAGCACAAACTATTGCCCTTGAGAATAACTTGCCATGTATCTACTTGGTTGACTCTGGTGGTGCAAATCTACCAAATCAAGATGATGTATTCCCAGACAAAGAACACTTTGGTCGTATCTTCTTTAATCAGGCGACGATGTCGGCACAAAACATTCCGCAAATTGCCGTGGTAATGGGCTCTTGTACTGCAGGTGGCGCTTATGTTCCTGCTATGGCTGATGAGTCTATTATTGTAAAAGAACAAGGCACTATTTTCTTAGCTGGCCCACCGTTAGTTAAAGCGGCGACGGGTGAAGTAGTTACAGCAGAAGAACTTGGTGGTGCCGACGTGCATTGCCGTACTTCTGGTGTGTCAGATCATTTAGCGCAAAACGACAATCACGCATTAGAAATTGCCAGAAGCGCGGTAGGTAATTTAAACCGTGTTAAACCTGTGCAGCTTAATATTAAAAATGTGAACGCAGAGAATTATTCTGGCCAAGAGCTTTACGGCGTTATTCCAAAAGATCCACGTAAACCATTTGATATTAAAGAAGTCATAGCCCGTGTTGTTGACGGCAGTGAATTTGATGAATTTAAAGCGTTATACGGCTCTACGTTAGTGTGTGGCTTTGCTCATATTTATGGTTACCCCGTTGGTATTGTGGCTAACAATGGTATTTTGTTTGGGGAGTCTGCTGAAAAAGGCGCGCATTTTGTTGAGCTTTGTGCCCAACGAAAAATACCGCTGGTGTTTTTACAGAACATAACGGGCTTCATGGTAGGTAAACAATATGAAGCAGGCGGTATCGCCAAACATGGTGCCAAAATGGTCACCGCTGTGGCTTGTGCCAAAGTCCCTAAGTTTACTATTTTAGTGGGTGGTAGTTATGGTGCAGGTAACTACGGTATGTGTGGCCGAGCATTTGATCCAAGATTTTTGTTTATGTGGCCAAATGCACGTATTTCAGTAATGGGTGGCGAACAAGCCGCTGGTGTTCTGGCGCAAGTAACTCGGGATCAAAAAGAAAAACGTGGTGAGTCTTGGTCTGAACAAGATGAAGCTGATTTTAAACAGCCTATTATTGATACTTATGAACATCAAGGTCATCCATATTATGCCTCTGCCCGTTTATGGGACGACGGTATTATCGACCCTGCCGACACCAGACAAGTATTAGGTTTGGCAATTTCCGCATCATTAAACAAAACCATTGAGGATACCAAGTTTGGTATCTTTAGAATGTAGGGCAAGGCCATGACTGAAAAACTGACCTCAAGAAAAGTGACTGAAAAACTAACTAAAGAATTAACTTCAAAAGAAATGACTCAAGAAATAGATAAAGCGTTAGCCCAACCTAAGGTTTTGTGTACCGTAAATGAATTAGGTGTAGCCACAGTTACCCTTAACAACCCAGACAAACACAATGCATTTAATGATGATGTTATCGCCTTATTAACCACTATATTTTCCAACATTGCGGATAACCCAGACATAAGAGTCATGGTATTAACGTCAACAGGGAAAAGCTTTTGTGCCGGTGCTGATTTAAGCTGGATGAAACGCATGGCGGATTATTCTTATCAAGAAAACCTAGCGGACTCAAATGCCCTCGCCCGTTTATTTAACGTATTAAATTTTATGCCGCAAGCAACCATTGCTCAGGTTCAAGGTGCTGCATTTGGTGGTGCTGTTGGACTAGTCAGTTGCTGTGACATCGTGGTGGCGTCGGACAAGGCTAGTTTCTGCTTAAGCGAAGTTAAACTTGGTTTAATTCCAGCCACTATCAGCCCTTATGTGATCAGTGTTATTGGCTTAAAAGCCGCAAGACGTTACTTTTTAACCGCAGAGCGCTTTTTTGCTGAACAAGCAAAATCTATTGGCTTGGTTGATGAAGTGATTGATAGCTCTGAGCTAGGAAGCACTACAGAAGGTTTTGTTAAAACCTTATTGGCTAATGGCCCGGTGGCGATTAAAGCAGCTAAAAAACTTGCACTTAATGTGGCGAACCAGCCCATTGACGACAAACTTATTGCTGATACAAGCGAAAGAATTGCGTCAATTCGTGTATCTGATGAAGGCCAAGAAGGCTTAACCGCATTTTTTGAAAAACGTCCTGCCAACTGGCAATCATCTGACGTGAAGGATAATTAATATGTTTACTAAAATACTGATTGCTAACCGTGGCGAAATTGCTTGCCGTGTTATTAAAACAGCACGTGCCATGGGCATATTAACCGTGGCGGTTTACTCGGACGCTGACAAAAACGCTATGCATGTACAAATGGCAGACGAAGCGGTTTATTTAGGTGGTTCGCCATCTCGTGAAAGTTACTTGTTGTCCCAAAAAGTGATTGATGCAGCTTTATTAACTGGCGCACAAGCGATACATCCGGGTTATGGTTTTTTGTCTGAGAACGCTGAATTTTGCCGCCTGTGCGAGCAAAACAACATAGTATTTATTGGTCCGCCTATTGGCGCTATTGAAGCTATGGGTTCTAAATCTGCTGCAAAAAACATTATGGAAAAGGCCAATGTTCCGTTAGTGCCTGGTTATCATGGTGACGACCAATCTATGGATGTGATCAAACAAGCTGCGGATGATATGGGATATCCCGTATTACTAAAGGCCACTGCGGGTGGTGGCGGTAAAGGCATGCGTCAAGTTTGGAGTGAAAACGAATTTAAATCTGAATTTGAAGCAGTAAAACGTGAAGCCTTGTCGTCATTTGGTGATGATCGTATGTTGGTTGAAAAATACTTAACCCAACCACGTCATGTTGAAATCCAAGTATTTTGTGATAACCATGACAATGCAGTTTACTTATTTGAACGTGATTGCTCAGTGCAACGCAGACATCAAAAAGTGATTGAAGAAGCGCCAGCATTTAACATGAGTCCTGAGCTGCGTGCAAAAATGGGGGAGTCTGCGATAAAATCTGCCCAAGCCATTGGTTACCAAGGCGCGGGAACCGTTGAGTTCTTATTAGATATTGACGGTTCTTTCTATTTCATGGAAATGAATACTCGCTTGCAAGTAGAGCATCCGGTTACAGAAATGATCACAGGCCAAGATTTAGTTGAGTGGCAGTTACGTGTTGCGGCCAATGAGACTTTACCTAAAACTCAACAAGAATTAAGTATTCATGGCCATGCTTTTGAAGCACGCATTTATGCTGAAGATCCAGACAATGACTTTTTACCTGCAACAGGTCACTTACAGCTTTTGCAAACACCAATTGAAAGTCGACATGTACGGGTAGATACAGGTGTACGCCAAGGTGATGATGTTAGTGTGTTTTACGACCCTATGATTGCCAAGCTAATTGTATGGGATGAAAACCGTGAAAAAGCATTACAACGTTTAACTAAAGCTTTAATGGAATATCGTATAAAAGGTGTGACCACTAACATTGACTTTTTGCATAACGTGGCAAGCTGTGAAGCTTTTAAAAATGAAGATATTGATACGGGTTTTATTGAAAAAAACCATGACCAGGTTTTTAGTGCTAACACCTCAAAATCAAGCACTAATCAACAAAGCATAACCAATCAAATAGCAATGGCCGCTTTGGCCTTGGTATTACAACAAGCGAAAAAAGCCAACGCCCTTGCTGCAAATAGCACTGATGTTAACTCACCTTGGCATAACAATAATGCATGGCGTTTAAACCAAGCTAACTTACATACATTAACTTTGTTGCATGACGATGTTGAATATCAAGTAAACCTTGAGCAACATGCTAATCCTTCCAACTCTTCTATCAAGAGCGCTTATATCATTACTGTTAGCTCTGAGATGTTAGAAAGCACGGTTTATCCATTTGAAGGTGAATATGAAGTTGAAGGCGAATTAATTGATAATACTCTTAATTGTTTTATAAACGGACTTCGTAGTAATACGACTGTAGTTTTTGCCAATAACGACGTTTGTTTATATACAACCAATGGCGTGTTTAACTTCACTCAAGTGTTAGCTGATACAGGGGACTCTACCAATGATACTAGCGCAGGCGGCTTAACCGCACCAATGAATGGCACTATGGTCAGTGTATTGGTGAACACAGGAGACAAAGTTAAAAAAGACCAAGCCTTAATGATCATGGAAGCCATGAAGATGGAACATGTGATCAAAGCACCAAGTGATGGTGTTGTCACTGGCTTGTTTTATAAAAACGGTGACATGGTTGATGGTGGTTCCGAGCTGCTGTCTTTCGAAGCGGCTGATCTTAAAGTAACGAATAAGCAGTAGAGGATTAACATGACAATTGAAAACAATATATTAACTAAACAAGTCATGCCTAAACAGGTGAAAATCGTTGAAGTGGGTCCAAGAGATGGTTTACAAAACGAAGTACCTGTCACACTTGAAAATAAAGTCGCGTTAATTAACAACTTGTCACAAACAGGGTTAACTGTAATTGAGTCAGGTTCTTTTGTGTCACCTAAATGGGTGCCACAAATGGCAGGTTCAGCTGAAATTTATAGTTTAATTAATCAAGTAAGTGGCATTAGCTATCCAGCTCTTACCCCTAATATGAAAGGCTATGAGTTAGCCAAACAAGCGGGGATAAAAGAAGTTGCTATTTTTGGCGCCGCCAGTGAGTCATTTAGTCAAAAAAACATTAACTGCTCTATCGCTGAAAGCTTGCAACGCTTTGAACCTATAATGCAGCAAGCTAAGTTAGACGGCATTAAAGTCCGTGGTTATGTGTCTTGTGTATTAGGTTGTCCGTATGAGGGTGACATAGATGTGTCTAAGGTTGCTGAGGTCGCAAGTACCCTGTATAAAATGGGATGCTACGAAGTCTCTTTAGGTGACACCATAGGCGTTGGAACACCAATAAAAGCGCAAGCTATGCTAGCAAAAGTGGCAAAGCTAGTTCCCATTGAGCACTTAGCGGTTCATTTCCACGACACTTATGGACAAGCCTTAGCAAATATTTATGCTTGTTTAGAATTAGGTGTCAGCGTAATTGATTCTGCAGTCGCAGGCTTAGGTGGTTGTCCTTACGCTAAAGGCGCATCTGGTAATGTCGCCACTGAAGATGTGGTTTATATGCTAAACGGTCTCAACATTGAACATGGCATTGATTTAACTAAGCTGGCTCAAGCTGGTGCTGACATTTGTAAAGCGCTGGGCAAAGTATCTAATTCAAAAGTGGCGAACGCTTTACTTGCTAGTTCTTAATCAGTCAATTAATCTAGTATACTAGTTAATTAAAAGCTATTAAGAACAACAGGATAAACAATGTTATTGAAAAGTGAACGTATTACCGTACGAGATATGCAAAAAGGTGATGCCGATTTTATGTTGGCGTTACTTAATAGCCAAGGCTTTATTGATAATGTTGGTGATAGACAACTGAGAACCACAGCACAAGTAGTCGATAAGATAAATACAGCCTACACAGCTGATTACCCTAATTACGGTTTATATACCGTAGTTGATAACAAAACTAATAAACGACTTGGCACTGTTAGTTATCTAAAACGCGAACACTTAGTTTATGACGATATTGGCTATGCACTTTTACCGCAGTTTTTTGGTAAAGGTTATGCCTATGAAGCGACAAAGTTACTGCTAGATTATGTTATCAGCCAAGGTAAAACCTGCGTATTGGCAGTAGTAAAACCAACTAATACACCGTCTATTAATTTGCTAGAAAAACTAAATTTTGTTTACCTTGGTGAAACGCTAATGCCGAATGAAACAATCCCTATTTCGAAGTATCAATATATCGTTACCAAGGTATAACCTTGTTAGATCAAAGAAGCCGAGTAGATTATTCTTAAAGTTAATAATCTACTCGGCTTTTTTATATTTTTAGTTAATTCTATTCTAGCTAATTAAACTTTCTCTAAACTGATACAACCCACAGAATAACCTGCACCAAAGCTGCATAAAATGCCTTTATCGCCAGACTTAAAGTCATCTTGGTATTTGTGGAATGCAACCAAAGAGCCTGCCGATGCTGTATTGGCATATTCATCTAATATCAAAGGTGCATCTAAAAATTCTGGCTCACGCCCTAGTAGTTTTTTCGCTGCAAATAAATTCATATTGATATTGGCTTGGTGTAACCACATACGTTTTACGTCAGTCACTTGCCAATTGTTTTCAGCTAAATGGCTGGTAATCGTATTCGTCGCCAGTGGCAATAATTCTTTAAAAACCTTACGCCCTTCTTGGAAGAAGAATGAATTGTCGTAGCTCAGCTCATTATAACAATGATCAACATAACTATGACTACAACGAATGTTATTTGAGAATTGAGTTACTTGGCTGGTATTTACAATTTTAAACTGATTGTCTGACGTCGCTGCTTCTTGTTTTTCAATAACAAGTGCCATTGCAACATCACCAAAAATAAAGTGACTGTCACGGTTAGTATAATCTAACTGCGGCGTAGTAAACTCTGGATTAACGACTAAAACAGTAGTTGCATTGCCTGACTGGATTGCATTGTACGCATTAATAATGGCAAAGGTTGCTGTTGAACACGCTACGTTCATATCAAAGCCAAAACCTGACGCACCCAATATTTGTTGCACTTCAATTGCCATTGACGGGTAAGAGCGTTGCATATTAGAAGACCCAAGGATCACCATGTCGATGTCAGATGGTTGTTTGCCAGAGTTAGCTAATGCTTCTTTTGCAGCTTCAACAGCCATTAACACCATTTCAGGTGGCTCTTCAGGCCCATTTTTTGTCATCGTAGGATGCATCACATTAATATCCGTGATGCCTTCTTTGTACATCGCATAGCGAGACTTAATACCTGATGCTTTTTCTATAAACTCAACACTAGAGCTTTTTTTCTCTTCCAACGTACCAGCTTCAATTTCAGCTTGATGCTCTGCGTTATATTTTTCTGCGTATCCATTTAATGCATCAACTAATTCTTTATTAGAAATTTTATGAGGAGGGGTAAATAAACCTGAACCGGAGATAACAACTGAAGTCATGATAAAATCCAAAAATTTAATAGTGAGACATTATGCAATTTTGCGTCTTGAATTCAAATAATAAAGTGCAAGTTTTTTATAACACTTCACTATTTTTAACATTGATACGCTACAAATCGCCTTTTATTACCACGGTTGCAGATATTTTATCTTGAATGGCTTGGCGGTTTGAATCCCAGTATATTTGGAAAAAGCCTAATAAACCTGTCGCAAAGCCAGCACCGTAACCGCCGTAGCGACCAAAAGACTCCCAAGCAGACATATAAGTACCGTCAAGTTGAACAACTCTAATGCACATGAGTTTTTTACCTGGCGTTTGCAGTTTCCACCAATCATGAAAAGCGGTGAAATATAACGCAGTCCAACCAAAACCTAGTCCTAAATCTGCAATGATCCCCTTAGCAAACTCTAAAAGGCTATAAACTGGTTTTTCTTCTTTATTGGCTTTTGTGTTTTCCTCTTTTGTCGTACTCAGCTTGTCATTAGGACCTTGATAGTATTTATCATCTGTCTCAGTTTTTAGTGGTTCAGCGCTTGGAAGAATGGAGTCTGGCGCTGTAACTTCAAGATCGGAGTTACTGGAAGATATACTAATTAGTGCATTATGATAATACTCATAGAGCTCAGCCACATATTCAAGTCGTTCTTCTTCAGACTCAAATGGTAATTCGCTAGTATTTTCATTAATGAATTCATAAATTTCATCTTCTGGCACTTTTAGTTCAAGTAATGCATCCAAAACATCTTCAACTAGTGGGTGATAACATGCACGCTCACAATCACCTTGCTCTAATTTATTAGTTAGCGATACAACAGTTGCACCTAACTTTATAGAATTAGCAAAAGAGTCGACAGTATCTACTTTGATTTCAGTATTTTTAAATTCACTATCATCAAAACTGTTGTCTAAAATAACTAGCGTACTAACAAAGACCATCATCCCGCCAGTTAACCGTAATAAAAAGCGAGTAAAACGCCAACGTTTTTGCTCGCTCTTTTTACCAAATTTAAATACTGCTGCCCCAGCTACAATACTAGCAACAACAGCACTTACATGAGTTAACATTAATACAAAAAAAGCATCAATGGCAATGGCAAAACCTCGTCGTAGTGGACTTGCTAACGGTTTACCTAATAAGGCATCATCTACACCAAAAGCGATATCGGTAATGATATTTTTATCGTCTTCTATTTCAACTTCTGGTGCATTGTCCATGCTCATCTCAACTTCTTATTTTATTCAAACACCTTTTTATTTAAAAAGCTGTATTAATGACTTTATATTCAACTGATTAGTTGGCTGATGTATCCAAAGCTGGAAATGATTTAACTAAATCATCAATCTGTTTCATTTGCGTTAAGAAACCTTCCAGCTTTTCAAGCGGTAATGCGCAAGGTCCATCACACTTAGCTTCATTTGGATTTGGGTGTGCCTCAATGAATAAACCAGCAAGACCTAACGCCATACCAGCACGCGATAATTCAGCAACTTGAGCACGACGACCATCAGCAGAATCTGCACGACCACCTGGACGCTGTAATGCATGAGTTGAATCAAACATAACAGGTGCAAACTTTTTCATGTCGTCCATACCCAGCATATCTACTACTAAGTTGTTATAACCGAACTGTGAACCACGTTCACATAAGATAACTTTGTCGTTACCCGCTTCCATAAATTTACTAATGATATGGCGCATTTCATGTGGCGCTAAAAACTGAGGTTTTTTCACGTTGATGATTGCATTAGTTTTGGCCATGGCAACCACTAAGTCTGTTTGACGAGCTAAAAACGCAGGTAACTGAATAATATCAACCACTTCTGCTACTGGTGCAGCTTGGTATTCTTCATGTACGTCTGTAATGATAGGTAAATCAAATTGAGCTTTAATTTCTTCAAAAATCTTCAATCCCTCTTCCATCCCCGGGCCACGGTAAGAAGATACTGAAGAACGATTTGCTTTATCAAAAGACGCTTTAAATACGTAAGGAATGCCTAATTTTGTAGTGACTTCTTTATAATGCTCAGCAATCTTCATTGCCATGTCACGAGATTCAAGTACATTCATACCGCCAAATAATACAAATGGTTTGTCATTTGCTAATTCAATGTTTGCGCCGATTTGAATTGTTTGTTTATTTTTGTTTGTCATTTTATTTCCAGTAAATTAAAACACTTTTATCTAAGAAGCCTTTAAGAAGCAACTGCTTGTAACACTAATCCACAGAACCATGCAGCATAAGTACCAACGGCATAACCCAACACAGCTAATAAAACACCAACGGGGGCTAATGCTGGATGGAATGCAGATGCAACCACAGGAGCTGATGCAGCCCCACCAACGTTTGCTTGGCTGCCAACAGCCATATAGAACAATGGTGCTTTAATTAATTTTGCTACAGTTAGCATTAATGCCGCATGAACCAACATCCAAATTAGACCAAGTACGAAAAACTTAGGGGTTTCGAATATTTGAGTAACATCCATGTGCAGACCAACAGTAGCGATTAATATATATAAAAAAGCACTGCCAAATTTAGATGCACCTGCGGCTTCCACTTTTCTTAATTTAGTAAAAGACAACGCAATACCAATGGCACTGGCGATGACAATCATCCAGAAAAACTGGCTGTGGAAACTGTATTTTTTGGCCGCAGGGTAATTCTCAATCATAAATGGCGTTATGAGGTCTGAGAAAAAATGAGCCAAGCCCGTAACACCAAAACCAATCGCGCAAATTAACATGATGTCTTCTAATTTAGGAATACGTGCATGTTTATGCTCAAAGTCTTCAACACTGTGTCTTAATTCATTAAGCGCGGTGGTGTCCGCACCAGTACGAGCATCAATCTTTTTCGCATTACTCGCAAGTACTAATAAAACCGCCATCCAAATATTGGCGACGATAATATCGACAGTAACCATGGTAGAGAATATTTCATTACCGACGCCATAAATTTCTTTCATAGCCGTTTGGTTAGCACTTCCGCCTATCCAACTTCCTGCAACAGTTGTCATTCCACGCCAAATTGCATCTGGACCGGCGCCATTTAACAATTCAGGGAAAAGACTTGCCATAGTTAATAATGCGATAGGTCCGCCAATAACAATGCCTAATGTACCTGTAAAGAATAGAATTAGAGCTTTAGGCCCCAACTTCATAATTGCAGGTAAATCAACACTAATGGTTAACAGGACAATACAAGCGGGTAATAAGTAGCGAGAAGCAACAAAATAGACTTGAGAAGTATCACCATCAACAATACCAAAGGTATTAAGTAATGACGGTAAGAAGTAACACATTAAAACAGCTGGTACTATTTTATAGAATTTTTGCCAACCAGCATTTGTACTTTTACTGGTGTAAAAAACAAATCCTAATATAACAGCAAGTAATCCTAGAACTGTGGCGTCATTCGTGATCAATGGCGTCATAAATCCCTCTTTTTTTTATAAAATTTTTATTAATGTTTATATAAGCTTAAGCAAATACTTAATGAATTGTTTCTACTATATGACTTTGTTCTTCTAACTGCAATCGGATGAACATAGCCATGGGGTCATTGGGGCAGGTTTTAATAAAGTAATCAAAATCATCTTTTGCCCATTTACCGCAGTCAAGTTGGTTAAGAACCAAACCTCTATCTCGGCGTTCGTATGGGTCTTCAGGCAAAAGTGCCATTAATGTTTCAACACAGGTTAATGCTTCTTCAAACATACCCTCGTCAAGCAAAGCAAGTTTTTGATCTGATATAAGTGTTTTTACTAATTCATCATGAGGGATCTCTTTTGCATAAGCAGCTATATCACTTACTAAACTGCTTTTTACATCGTCATTTGAGATCAAATATTCCGTGGCTCCAGATAATGCATCTAAAATAATTAACTCCGAACTACTTAAACGAACAACTAACGCCATCCCTTCTTCTAATTCAGCGATAAGGGCATTAAAACCAAGCTCTCTTAACAAATAACGAAACAACACAGCTAATGTCATTTCATTACCCGTTCGATGCATTATACAAAATGATAAATTAGCTAGACTAGACTCAGGTAACTCCTGTAAACCAGGTCCTGTTATAGCTAACTCATCAATTAGGCAATCGACAGCTTGATAAAGCTGTTCTTGTACAGGCTCATCTTTATCAACAGACGCAGACAAATGGACAGCCATCTTTGCTAATTGAATATCTATATCATCAATTGCAAATTCTTCTTGCCAATTTAGCTCTAACTGTATGATTTCTTTTAGCAAATCATCGGGTTTATCAGACTCGTATAACCAATTTGCGGACATAGGGGCTTCTTATATAAATTAATTACTGCGAGGTTAAAATACCCCATTTATACTAAATGGGGATTAATTTTTAAATTACAATATTTACAGGCCTTAAAACTGCCCTTTTGTAACACCATAGAATGCAGCAAATATTAGACAAATAGATGAAATACTTAACATTTGTATCGCTTTTGATTTTTGCTCTGCTTTCATAGCTAAAACTGCAAAAACAATATAACCAATAACAAATAGTATTTTTATTGTTAACCAAGAATTCACAAACGGGTATTGAGCAATTAAACCACATAGTATTGCAGCAGAGACAAGCAACAAGGTATCAATGATATGAGGTACTATTTTAAGAACTTTATTTAATTGTTTACCGTTAAGTTGTTGTTGATAAAAACGAAAGTAAAATAAAATGATACTAATTAACGCTAACATTATATGAGTATGTTTTAGTGCCATATACATAATTGGGTTCTTCTTTGAGTTAAAATGAAAAACAGCACTAATTACATTAATCGTGCTGTTTAATAGAATACGTAGAAGGTTAACATAAAATGTTAACTTTCTGGATATTGCGCAATAATTTGTTCTATTTTATCGACCGCAACCTGTAAATCTTGAACCAATTTAGGGTTAAACTTTTGACCACTTTTTGATTTGATAAAGTCCATAGTCTCATCTTTAGTCCAAGCATCTTTATAACATCGACTGTGACGTAACGCGTCATAAACATCAGCCATAGAAACGATTTGACCATAAATATGAATCTCATCACCTTTTTTAGCAAGGGGATAACCTGAACCATCCCAATTCTCATGATGATCCTGAGCGATAATTGAGCCTGCTTGAATAACACTACGATTAGAACCTTCTAATATTTTCGCACCTTTTTCAGCATGGGTTTGCATCGTCGTCCATTCATCTCCAACCAATTTCCCAGGTTTATGTAGAATATTATCAGGGATACTGATTTTACCTACATCATGAAGAGGCGCAGCACAGCAAACTAGCTCGACTTCTTTTTCTGGTAAGCCATAAGCTTCTGCAATTGCTCCACTGATCAATGCAACTCGTCTGGAATGATTGCCCGTTTCGTTAGAGCGATTTTCTAGCGCTTCACTTAAGCGATAAACTAACTCACGTTGAGTCTCTTCTAATTCCAATTGGAGTTGTACATTTTCATAAGCTATTTGTACGTTTTGAGCAAACAACTCAATAAGCGATTTTTCAGTTTCGCTTACCTCTTTTGGTAAACCAGACACATATAGAATAGAATTATTTGAAAAGCGGCTATAACAATAAGCTACTAAATAGTCGTTGCGATAAACAATTGATTTACTAGTTATAGATTCTTGAAATGCTGCCTGTAGTTCTTCATTAACTACATTTTTTATATTCTTGCCTAAACTTGACTCAAACTCACCTTGAGCGGCAATAATAGTTAACTCATCTTTTATTTTTGTATCTTCGCAATTAGCCATTAAGGTATCTGTAATATACATAGCTTCTTCATTACCACAGCCAATTATTGATGTTAGCTGTTGCATCACCCCATTAATAAATTGGTCCATGGAATGAATTGAAAATATATCCGCAGAGGCTTCAATAATTTTAGTTAAGCCTTTTCGGCTATTATCTAACGCAATTATATCTCGGTAAGCGCGAAGACTAGACATGATCACGGTAAATAATTTTTGTGCGGTAAGCTCAGTTTTAGATTTGTAGTCGTGGATGTCGTAATTTAATATGACTTGTCTTTCAGGTGCTTGCCCTGGTTGTCCGGTTCTTAAGATAATACGAATATTTTGGTTATTCGCCTCTTCACGGATAAATTTAGCAACTTGTAATCCGGCATCATCGGTTTCCATCACAACATCGAGTAATACAATCGCTGCGTCTGGATTTTCACTTATGACTTTTTTGCCTTCAGCACCAGAATAGGCACTTATGAATTCTAACTTCCTGTCTTGAAATATAAAATCATTAAGGGCTAACTTAGTTACGGCGTGAACTTCTGGTTCATCATCTACAATAATAACTTTCCAACTACCTATAGAAAAAGTTTCCTCTTCTTCATTAGTGTCGTTGGCAAACAAAAAATCATCATTCATTATCATTTGTACCCCTTTTATATATTTATCTAATCAAGCAATAACGCCTGTATAATTAGACTCCCCTTTTATTTAAGACTACCCCAATAATTTAAAATAGCCAACGGTGATACGATCATTTAGAGATAAATCTTTGACAGTACTTATATTCCTGTATCCGTTTTGGATAAAAATATCTTGTACGGCCTTAGCTTGGGTATTGCCATGTTCAATAATTAAAAGACCATTGTCATGCAAATAACATTTCGCTTGCGACACAATTTTTTTTATATCAGACAATCCATTATCAGCGGCAGTAAGTGCAGTCAAAGGCTCAAAGCGGACATCGCCTTGGGATAAATGTGGATCACTTTCATCTATATAAGGCGGGTTGGATACGATTAAATTAAATTTAGTGTCGGGGATATTATCAAACCAATCACTTTGAATTATTTTACAATTGATTATGTCGTTTAATTTTGTATTTTCTTCTGCCAAACTCACGGCTTCTGCTATAAAGTCTGCACCTAACCAATCCCAACTCGTTAACTCAGAAGCTAATGACAATGCGATTGCGCCGGTTCCAGTACCTAAGTCTAAGCCTTTTAGCCTTGTTTCTTTACTCGTCAAGCCGAAAACTAAGCTCAATGCATGCTCGACAAGTGTTTCTGTGTCAGGTCTAGGAATGAGTGTTGTGGGTGACACTTTAAGATTTAACGTCCAAAACTCCCGAAAACCAATAAGATGTGCAATAGGATGGCCTAGTTGTCTTTTTTCACAAAGTTGTTGAAATAATGCAATTTGAGTTTCATCTAAGACTTTGTCTGGCCATGTGAATAGATAAGTACGATTACAATCTAAAACATGACACATCAGTAGCTCGGCATCTAACTTTGCAGTGTCTGACATTGGAGTAAATGTAGAAGTGGCTGCATTTAGCAGCCACTGAATTTGATTTTTGTTATCCAAAACGACTATTTACTCTTCAGACATTGACGCTAATAAATCAGCTTGATATTCCGTCATCAGAGGGTGTAAAACACAATCTAAATCACCTTCCATAATTTCATTTAGCTTATATAATGTTAAGTTGATTCTGTGTTCTGACATTCGCCCTTGTGGAAAATTATACGTTCTAACACGCTCAGAACGGTCACCACTGGCTACTAAGTTACGACGCATTCCAGTTTCTTCCGCCATGCGTTTTTCATCTTCTGCGGCTTGTAATCTTGCAGATAACACAGACATAGCTTGCGCTTTATTTTTATGTTGAGAACGTTGATCCTGGCACTCTACAACAGTACCTGTTGGAATGTGTGTTATACGGATAGCTGAGTCAGTTTTATTTACATGCTGACCACCAGCGCCCGATGCACGGAACGTGTCAATTTTTAAATCAGACGGATTAATCTCAATCGCATCCGCTTCTGGAATTTCAGGCATAACAACAACCGTACAAGCGGAGGTATGAACTCGGCCTTGAGATTCTGTTTCTGGTACACGTTGAACTCGGTGTCCACCGGATTCAAATTTCATTGTCCCGTAAACATCATTACCCGTTATGTGGGCGATCATTTCTTTAAAGCCACCTTGATCGCTTTCATTGGAAGTAATTATTTCTAGCTTCCATTTTTTTGATTCAATGTAACGACTATACATACGGAATAAATCACCAGCGAATATAGCAGCTTCATCGCCACCAGCTCCGGCTCTAATTTCTAAGAAACAGTTATTACTGTCGTTAGGATCTTTTGGTAGCATTAACACTTGTAAATCTTGCTCGAACTGAGCTATAGCTGCTTTCGATGATTTATACTCTTCCTGAGCCATCTCACGCATTTCAGCATCATCTTCGTCCATCATTAACTTTGCTTCTTCAAAGTCGTCTTCTGCCGCTTGATATTTCTTAAAGGTTATTGTGATACCTTCAAGATCTGAGTATTCTTTAGATAATGCTCTAAACTTATCTTGATCAGAGATGACCTGAGGCTCACTTAATAAGGCTTCAACCTCTTCACGACGCTCAATTAGCGTTTCTAATTTACTTCTAATAGATTCTTTCATCGGATCCCTAATACGGCTTTTATTGCGGCTAATTCCTGCATATTTTGTTTTTCAGCGGCATCTTTTAACGCTGACGTTGGTGCATGAATTAATTTGTTTGTTAATTTATTAGCTAATTCTTTTAATGTTTGCTCTACGTCGTTACCAGCTTGAAGTTGGTTGATTGCTCTTTCTAACAATTCATCTTTTACGGCTAAGCTTTGTTCACGATAATCTCTAATCAAATCAACTGACTCTAATGAGTTTAGCCAATCGTCAAAAATATTGGCTTTTTGTTGAATGATAACTTCTGCATCTTCTGCGGCTTCGGTTCTTGCCTGCATATTTTTAGCTACAATTTCTTGTAAGTCATCAACCGTATATAAATATGCATCATCTAATTCTGCCACTTGAGATTCAATATCTCTGGGCACCGCTAAATCGACTAAGAACATAGGACGATGCTTGCGTTTCTTTAATACATTTTCAACCATGCCTTTACCAATAATGGGCAAGGTACTGGCGGTGGAGCTGATCACTACGTCAGCTTCTAACATTTGATCAGGGATTTGTGCAATTGTACAAGTCTTAGCAGAAAATTGCTCAGCCACCAATTTAGCCTTACTGAGTGTTCTATTAGCCACCACTATGTCTTTTGCGCCTTGCTCAAAAATATGTTTAGCGACCAATTCAATAGTTTCACCAGCACCAACCAATAACACTTTTTTATTATCAAAACTTCCAAACACTTGTTTAGCTAAGGTAACTGCTGCATAGGCAACCGATACGGCATTGACCGCAATATCAGTTTCTGTTCTGACTTTTTTTGCAACCGAAAATACTTGTTGAAACATACGTTCAAAATAAGTTTTTACGGTTCCCATTGACTTAGCTTGTTGGTACGCCTGCTTAACTTGCCCTAATATTTGCGGCTCGCCTAAAACCATGGAGTCTAATCCACTTGCAACACGCATTAAATGAGTTGTCGCAAGTACATCTTCTTTTATATATAAATGCTGATCTAAGTCTTTTTCTGGCACTAAATGAAAGTCGGCTAACCAAGATGTCAAAATCTGTGCGTTAGTACCGTCACCAAAGCAGTATATTTCAGTTCTATTGCATGTCGATAAAATAACGGCTTCATCACACAAACCATCGGCTATAACCGATTGTAATGCTTCAGATAGTCGCTCTGGCGTAAACGCTAATCGTTCACGTAACTCAACTGATGCTGTTTTGTGATTTATGCCTAATGCAAGAACTGTCATAAAATGGCTTTATTGAACCCCTTTGGAGAAAGGCCGCAATTCTACGAAAAAGTAGAGGTTTTTAAAAGCCTTAACCGTGTTAATAGTCAGAGTATTTGTAAAGTAAGAATTGATTTTCATTTTTTATCTGGGAAAATGGCGCAATTAAACCATTAAGATTACATTATATGAATTCAGTTAGCGTTACCTTTTTACGTGCGTCAATCTTGTTACTTGTCTTATTCGTAAGTGCATGTAGCAATCTAAAACAGCCACCTAGTGCCATAAAAAAACTCCCAACTGATATTACTAAACTGGACTCTTGGACGGTAAGAGGAAAGGTATTGATAAAAACCGACACACAAAACTTATCAGGTTACTTTTATTGGCAAAAACAGCAAAACACGACGTCATTCTCACTCAACACCTTTATAGGTATTAATATTCTGACATTGACCACCGAAAATAATCTTTCTACATTAGAGTTTGACGGTAACGTCTATCAAGATACCAACCCAAGCCGATTAATATTAAGAACCACTGGAATACAACTACCATTAGAAAATTTAGAAATGTGGATAAAAGGACGATTAATCGGAAATGAAATAAAAATAGTCAAAACTGGAAAACAAGTTAAGCAATTTAATTACCTTACTAACCAAAATGACTGGCAGGTTAAATATTCAAAATACAAAGCACAAAATATTTACACCTTACCTATGACAGTTAACTTAACCAGTAAACAAACTAAACTGAAGTTAGCTGTATCTGGTTGGGAGTTTTAAGTAAATGTCTTTAAATACGCTTACCTTATCGTCTCCAGCCAAACTTAATTTATTTTTACATATCAATGGCAAGTTAGACAATGGTTATCATGAGTTGCAGTCTCTATTTCACTTTTTAGATTACGGTGATGAATTAACCTTTGAGCGTACTAACAATGGACAAGTTTCCTTAGAATGTAATTTGCCTGAATTAATTAACGAGCAAAATTTAATCATCAAAGCCGTCAACGCATTAAAACCTCAGCTTAAAGCGTCACACAATGAATATGGTATTAAAATAAATTTAAATAAAATTTTACCGATGGGGGGCGGTGTTGGTGGAGGATCGTCAAATGCGGCAACCACATTATTAGCTTTAAACGAGCTTTGGAACATACACTTACCGTTAGCTGAATTAGAAAAAATAGGAAAAAATTTAGGTGCAGATGTGCCTATTTTTATTCGTGGACGTACGTCTATCGCAGACGGGATAGGGGAAAAACTAACTGACTACCCGATTGATGAAAAATGGTATTTGGTTTTAACTCCTAATGTTCATGTTAATACCGCACTTTTATTTAACATTAATGAATTACCTAGAGATACAAAAAAAATAAATCACAATGACATTAATTACAGGGGCTTGACCCCTGAACATCAAAATGATTTTGAAACTTTAGTCTATAAAAACTATCCAGCCGTTGCCAAAGCCATAGACTGGTTGTTAGAATACGCGCCTGCCAGATTAACTGGTACCGGTGCTTGTGTATTTTCAGTGTTTGAAAGTGAACAAGAAGCCGAAACAATTTTTAATATGTTGCCTGCGATGATGTCTGGTTTTATTGCAAAAGGTTGTAATATTTCTCTCACTCATCAACAACTACGTGAGCAATTAAACTAGAGATATTGACCGTTTGTGCTCTCTATTTCTTACACACTTAACGAAGCTATAGGATAACTCTGTGCCTGATATAAAGCTCTTCGCTGGAAACGCTACCCCAGAACTTGCTGAAATCGTCTGTAATCGCCTTGATTTGACACTTGGAAATGCAACTGTTGGCCGTTTTAGCGACGGTGAAATAAGTGTCCAAATTAATGATAACGTTCGTGGTTCTGATGTATTTATAATTCAATCTACTTGTGCCCCATGTAATGACAATCTAATGGAATTGATTGTTATGGTTGACGCACTACGTAGAGCATCAGCAGGAAGAATAACAGCTGTTATTCCTTATTTTGGTTACGCTCGCCAAGATCGCCGTGTGCGTTCGGCTCGTGTTCCAATTACAGCTAAAGTTGTAGCCGACTTTTTATCGAGTGTTGGAGTAGACCGTGTATTAACGGTTGATTTACACGCAGAGCAAATTCAAGGTTTCTTTGATGTACCTGTAGATAATGTATTTGGCAGCCCTATTTTAGTTGAAGATATGCGTGCACAAGGTTTTGACCTTGCTGATGACGTTGTTGTTGTATCACCAGATATTGGTGGTGTAGTAAGAGCAAGAGCTATTGCAAAATTACTTGACGGTAAAGACTTGGCAATTATCGACAAACGTCGTCCACAAGCTAATGTAGCCCAAGTTATGCATATTATTGGTGATATCGAAGGTCGCGACTGTATTATGGTTGACGACATGATTGATACTGGTGGTACTTTGTGTAAAGCGGCAGAAGCACTTAAACAGCACGGTGCAAAACGTGTATTTGCTTATGCAACACACCCTGTATTCTCTGGTAACGCAATAGAAAACCTTAAGAACTCTGTTATTGATGAAGTCATTGTTACTGATTCTATTCCATTGGCTGCTGATATTGCTGCTTTACCAAATGTTCGACAATTAACATTAGGTAACATGTTAGCAGAAGCCATTCGTCGTTTAAGTAACGAAGAATCAATCTCAGCTATGTTTGATCACTAATCTGTACTTGGTTAAAGGGGGCTTGATTTTAAAGTGAACTTTCAAAAAAAGATTTAGTGCTAAAAAATCCATCTAGATGATGGATTTTTTTATGTCTGTCGTTATAACATCTTCAAATTTACAACATAAAAAAACCTCAGTAAGTAACTGAGGTTTTATTTGAGCTTATTGAATCGTTAATTCTATTTAACGGGTAATTCAATCTCTTCAAACATTTTATCCACTTCTTCTTGGTTACGTAATAAACATGCGCGCTCTACAACATCTCTTGTTAGATGTGGTGCAAAGCGTTCAATAAAGTCATACATATAAGTACGTAAGAAGTTACCTTTTCTAAATCCAATTTTGGTCGTGGATTTTTGGAAGATATGACTTGCGTCAATAGCCACTAAGTCAGAATCTAAGTCATCTATTGCCATCGTAGCAACGACCCCAACACCAACCCCCATTCTAACGTATGTTTTGATCACATCGGCGTCTGTAGCAGTAAACACAATCTTAGGCTCTAGCCCTTTATCATTAAACGCTCTGTCAAGCTCTGAACGACCAGTAAAACCAAATACATAAGTAACTAAAGGAAATTGAGCTACATCTTCAACCGTTAATGCGCCTGAACGTGTAGCAAGTGGGTGATCTTTTTTAACAACCACAGAGCGGTTCCAATGATAACAAGGCAACATAACCAATTCGTTATACAAATGAAGTGCTTCTGTCGCTATAGCAAAATCAGCTTCACCCCGTGCAGCTGCATCACTTATCTGTGCAGGTGTGCCTTGATGCATATGTAATGAAACTTTAGGAAAACGCTCCATAAAACCTTTTATTACACTAGGCAAAGCATAACGCGCTTGAGTATGAGTTGTGGCAACATTTAATTTACCTTGATCTGGTAAAGTATGCTCTTTAGCCACGGACTTAATACCGTCAACTTTACTTAAAATGTCATGAGCAATAGCAATTATCTCTTTACCTGCTGGAGTAACATGCGTTAAATGCTTTCCGCTACGGCCAAAGATTTGAATACCAAGTTCATCTTCTAGCATTCGAACTTGTTTACTAATTCCAGGTTGTGATGTATATAAGTTTTCCGCGGTTGCAGATACATTTAGATTATTATTTTCCACCTCAACAATATAACGTAATTGTTGTAACTTCATTTATTTGTTCCGAGCAGTTTTTGTTATACTAAAAATATATACATATACGCACATTTATTCCATAAAATTTTTAAATAGTTTCATATTTATTCAAAAAATGCATAAATAGTGTCTAAAAAATGTAGTTAGTCTATAAAATAAACACCTTTATATGGAGTTATAAAAATGGAACGCCCTATTATTGATTTTGCAACTGTACTTGCATCCTCGGCTCATGATATGAAAAATAGCTTAAGTCTATTAATTCAATTGATCAGCCAACTTAGTGATAAAATGCGATTAAATAATATGGATGAGGCTGAAGACTTAGCACAAATACATTACGAAGCATCACGTCTAAATATTAATTTATTACACATGCTAACTATATATAGAGAAGAAAAAGATGTACTTCCGCTTAATATTGACGATTATTATTTAGATGAAACCCTAGAAGATTTAGTTGCTCAAAACACTCTGTATATAGATAACAAACATTTATCTATTACCTTTGATATAGAAGATCAACTGTCTTGGTATTTTGATCAAGATTTAGTTTCTAGTTTACTCAATGATGTACTTGTAAATTCAATGCGTTATAGCAACAAATCCATCGTACTTAGCGCCAAAAAAGTTAACGAACAACTACATATATCTATTGCAGATGATGGTACAGGTTACCCTGCACATATGCTTGAATCATCTATCTCTGGACCTCAAGCTATTGAATTAAATATTAGTCGTACAGGTCTTGGCTTGTATTTTGCTCAATTAATTGCAGCTAAACATGAACAAAATGGTGTATCTGGTTATATTAAACTAAAGAATGGTGGCGTGTTAAATGGCAGTGTATTTACTTTAGTACTACCCTAATCCATTTAATTTGTTTACTATATTTGTAGTTATTGAATTTATTTGATTTACAAGTTTATATAAAATCAAATATCTCTGTATTTATTTGGAGTTATAAATGGCGATTATCATCGCATTAATTATTGGTCTTGTGATCATTGCAATAATAGCTAATGTATTACAACAGCATAAAGAAAAACAAGATGCCAATAAACGGCAGGAAATGACAAAATACAGAACGATTATTGAAGAAACCGAACTAATGATCGCTAATGATGCAAACGCTCCCATAACAAGAAATGGGTTTATACTCCTGCATCGTCGCGTATTAAATTCTTTAAAAAAGATGAATGAGTTGAGTCCAAACAACAAAGACATTCATGCTCGCATGAAAGACTGCAAAGGTAAAATAGAGGCTGCTGCGTTCCGTATAATAGATGCCGAATCAATGCCTCTTCCTGAAAATGAAAAATCATTGATTTCATTAATACAAGGTATGAAAAAATATCGTATCATTTTGCGTTCGGAGCACAGTAAAGGTCATTTAACTTCACCTATCTTTCTAGATGAAGATAAAAAAATTGAGCGTCTACAATTAAGAATTAATGTCGAATCTCAAATGCGTAGAGGCCAAACAGCCAGATCAAATGGAATGACAGGCTCAGCTAGGCAGTATTACGAAAAAGCATTAGCTACCTTAGATGCACAAACTTACAGCAGTGACTTTATTATCGCAGCAAGACAAAAAATCACTGACACTTTAGCAGCTATCGCTAAAGAAATGAGTGTAGCTAAAGCTGAACTCAATGAAACTGATGAACATGAAGACAATTTAAACGCATTATTTGCCCCTAAGAAAAAATGGTAGGATTGGCTTTTCCACTAAATTTTTAGAAGCAGGCTTAGCCTGCTTTTTTATATGTAAGTACTTAATTACAAACCTGATTATCTGACATAACTAATTATTTAATTTAAAATTTCGAATTAATCTCATGAATCAATTCCTGTTTGAACATTGGCAACATCCACAGCAAAGACAAATCAATCACTTTTATAAATCCCACAATCAAAACGTAAGTTGTCATAATTTAGATTTAATTTACCTTGCCAGAAATACATCAAAAAATGTTGATGAAGCACCTATTATTGCCGTGACTTTTATTAGGAAAATTTCAACTAAGACAGAGGATTTACAGTTATTGCGAAGTTTATATGTTGCACCTCATTATAGAGGCCAAGGTGTAGCGAAAGAGTTACTAGCTTATGTGTTGCAAGATTATTTATTACAAGAGCGCAGGTTACAGGCTAATAAATTACTCGATCAGGGCTCAGCGTTAACTGTGATTTGTAAACCTAACTTAACCAATCTGTACACCAATGCAGGCTTTTGCATAAGTAAACCTGCATTGCTATCCAATTCACCTTATCTTGCTAAGTTTGCTCAACAGCAAAAGGTAATATTAACTAAGAGTAATACGCTCTAGCTAACTTTTGACATGAAAACCTTTTTTATTCCACTCCATCATTCCACCGCTTACGGATAACACATTAGAAAACCCCATGCGTTGTAATGACTCTGCAGCTAACGCTGAACGAGCACCTGAGCGACAAATTAGATAAATATCTAGTTTGTTCATTTCATCTAAAGGTGACTCAGCCTCTTTAAATTGAGGGTGCATATGTATTTTCATTTCTAAAACGCCACGAGGAAAGTTAGCAGAGCCAGCGATATGACTCTCTTTGTATTCGTCTGATTCTCTAACATCAATTAAGAGGATATCTTTTGCCAAGTTTTCAGCTAAATGTTCAACCGTGACTTCGTTGATATTAGCCTTAACATCTTCAACTATTTGAGCGCCTGTTTTAATCATTTGAACTCCTTACTTTTATATTGTTTAAAGTAATACTTTATCTATTAAAATAATACTTGCCATTAAAATCAAAAAATAACCAAACAGTTTTGTTAATAACATTTGATTAATAAACTTCTGTAACCATAAACCAAGATAAGACCCCACGACACCAATACATCCAATAAGAGCTAATATCGGCCATTCAATTTGACTGAATAACACAGCCGAGTGTTCATGGTAAGAAAGCAAACCAATTGTTGATTGCAAAAATATAATCACAACACTCGTTGCTACCGCTTTATTAATGTTTAGATTTGATAATAATACTAAGGCTGGAACAATTAAGAAGCCTCCACCAACACCAATAAATCCAGTGACCAACCCAACGAGAAAACCAATAAAAATAAGAATGACATAGCTAGCGGGTTTACTTGCTACTGTCTCTTTCATCGTTAACATTTTAATTGAAGCTACAAACATCAAAGCAACAAATACCGTTATTTGAACAATTGAAGCAACATAGGAACCTAAATAAGCACCAGCATAGCTACCAAATAAACCAGGCAATGCAAAATATAGTAAATGAACTTTGCTAACGCCAGTAGTAAACCAACGTGGGATAGCAGTAAAAAATGAAATTAACGCGACAATAAACAAGGAGCCTATTACAGCACTTTTTTCATCATAACCTAATAAATAAACGAGTGTAGGAAAGGTTAATATGGCACCGCCAGAGCCAAATATCCCAAGGGATAAACCTATGATCAGCGCGCTAACTATGATTAATTCAAGCAAGGTAACCTCGTTATTATAGTAAAAAGTTAAATCTAATATAATTATTATATTAGATTTAACTTATATATTAGCGTTAACTTATGTTCTTGTCATGATTTGTTTGAAAATATCTCGTTGTTGGCTTTAGTAGCCCGAGACGATGCTCTTGAGACGACAGGTTGAAATGAAGATTTGAATTTAACGTTAGAGCGAATAGGCGTTAACGGCCACTCTCTTTTTTTTGCGGTAATAATACAAATACTGCCTATTTTAGGTAAATATTTTTTCAGTTTTTTTTGTAACCAGTTATCTGATTGTTGTTTTGTTAACAAACTAGAATAGCAACAATACTCTTGCTCAATAATTTCGAATCCCAGTAATATTAACCAATCTTTAATACGAGCAATAGAAAACATTCTGGCACGCCATAAAGGTGACTCACTTTTAAATGGCCATATCTTATGTAACATAAATAATGAAATAGGATTAAAGACTGACAACACCAAATTGCCACTTGGCATCAAAACACGATGAATTTCTCTAAGTACTTGATGAGGATCACTAGAAAATTCTAACTCATGGTTCATTAAAACAATATCAACGGAGTTCGTTAACAAAGGTAATTCATCGTATTCAGCAATTAAACCAACAACATTAGGTTTAACAATATTGGAGGCTATATTAATTTGATGTTTGATCAAACAAGACTGCGTATCAAGAGTACTGCTTAAATGACCTAATTTTATTAAATAATGGCCGTAACTTAATTTAAGCCTATCACTTATTATCTCATTCTGAATGTGTTTTAATTCTTCACCAGTGAAAATTTGATCCCACCGAGAAAGTGACTCTGTCCAATTATAAGTTAATGCGGGTTTCATTAAATACTCTCACTGTTAAACCATTTGTTAATAAGCGACTAATAAATTCATATTAATACAATATTCACCACAGTATAGGCACGTTATGTATCAAGTTATCGCCATTCCTGCATTCACCGACAATTACCTTTGGGCTTTAGTTAATAACGAGGGATATTGTGCCATTGTCGACCCAGGTGATGCTTTACCTGTTATTGAATTTTTAGACAAACATAATTACACACTTACCGATATTTTACTTACCCATCATCATTCAGATCATATTGGTGGTGTGGATGCATTACTAAAAAAATATACCAACATTAATGTTTACGGCCCTAGTACATCACGCTTTACTATGGTTAATAACCCCTGTACCGACAAAGAAAATATTTTGCTTACCAAGTTAAATATAAAACTAACCGTAATGGAAGTACCAGGCCACACGATTGATCATATTTGTTACTTTGATGATGACAATGTTTTTTTAGGTGACACTTTATTTTCCGCCGGTTGCGGTCGTTTATTTGAAGGTACACCTGAGCAAATGCATCACTCATTGACAAAAATAAGTCAGTTAAATAACAACACGAATATTTATTGTGCACACGAATATACATTAGCAAATATTACCTTTGCCCTAAACGTTGATCCCGATAACCAAGACTTAATCGATTATGATTTATTCACAAAACAACAACGGGCTAATAATATGTCAACAATTCCAACAAAGTTATCGACACAGTTAGCCATCAATCCATTTTTAAGAAGTTCTGATACTCAAATAAAACAAGCGATAAAAGCTAAATTTGACCTTACTAATTCAATTTCTGATCAGACCTGTTTTACCTATTTAAGAAAGTGGAAAGACAGTTTTTAAATCCCATTTCAGTCATAGCCATGAGTGGATTATTAAGTTACTATCTTGATGTCTTTATGGCTCATAGTGTTCACCTGTATATCAAAACCTAATGAGTCACCTTTTTACTTACGATAATTTGTGTGTGTATATGATTAAATTAAAAACTGTATTTTCTGCAAAAACAATAGTTCAACTTTCCCTATTAACCATTTTATCTGCTTGTAGTGCCTCGGACATGCTCAACCTAGGAGAGTCGAAGGTTGCCTCTAACGTTGAAAAAAAATCAATCCCCGACAATATCGCGGTTCCTGAAGATGTTGTATACGCATTAACTTTATCAGCGTTAGTTGAAGATTCAGAACCAGAACCTGAAGTTATTGTCTATGATGATGTCTGGAAACGAATTGAAAGCCAACTAAGCATAAATATCCCACAAACTCGCCCTGTGGTTACTGAACGTAACTGGTATGCAAAACACCCAAGTTATTTCAAACGTATTTCAGCTCGAGCTAAGCCATTTTTGTACTTCATTGTTGAAGAAATAGAAAAACGCCAAATGCCAATTGAATTAGCACTATTACCGATTGCCGAAAGTGCTTTTGACCCATTCGCTTATTCACATGCAAGTGCATCAGGTTTATGGCAATTTGTACCAGGGACAGGCAATCGTTTCAAACTAAAACAATCTTGGTGGTATGACGGACGTCGTGATGTTGTTGCGGCAACAAAAGCTGCACTAGATTATTTATCATTTTTACACAAAACCTTAGACGGTGACTGGTTAAATGCTATTGCAGCATATAACTCTGGCGAAGGTCGTGTATCTCGTGCAATTAAACGTAATCGCAAAAAACATTTGCCTACCGACTTCTGGTCGTTAGATTTACCAAAAGAAACCACTAGTTATGTTCCTAAGCTATTAGCCTTAGCTGACTTACTAAAACGTTCTGAAGAATTTGGTATTGTTTGGACTCCTATTGAGAATGAACAACATATTCAGGTTGTTGACGCTAAAGGGCAAATTGATTTAGCAAAAGCAGCAAAGCTTGCTGAGCTAGAATTAAACCAATTACATAGATTAAATCCAGGTTATAACCAATGGGCTACCGACCCTAAAGGCCCACATAAATTTGTAGTGCCTGTTGAAAAAGTTGAAATTTTCAAACAAAATTTAGCTAAATTACCTAAAGACGAACGTATGTCTTGGAAACGTTACCTTGTTAAATCTGGTGATACATTAGGTGGTATTTCAGAGAAATTTAACACGTCGTTAAGTGTATTAATCGATGTAAATGATATTGAAAGTAACATTATCCGCATCAATCAACCTTTGTTAATCCCAACCTCGGCTAAATCATTAAAAGAATACAGTTTAACTGCGGATAACCGTTTAACAAAAACGCAAAATACAAAACGAGGCTCTAATAAGCTAACGCACTTAGTAAAATCTGGTGATAACATGTGGGATATTAGCCGAGAGTACGATGTAAACATTCGTAGCCTTGCTAAATGGAACGGTATCGCACCAACAGACCCTATTAGACCAGGACAAAAGCTTGTTATTTGGAAAAATAAGGTTTCAAAAAGCCAGTCACAAAATGCCATTATGCGAGCAATTACTTACAAAGTAAGAAATGGCGACTCATTGGCGCGTATTGCACAGAAGTTTAAAGTTAAAGTTGTTGATATCGCGAAATGGAATCAACTAGACTTAAAGAAATACATTAAACCAGGTCAATCATTAAGATTGTATGTTGATGTTACAAGAACTTAATTTACCATCGTCTATATTAAGAATGTTAGTAATATAAAATTTAATAACATGAAGAACTAAACTATGTTAAAAATCATTTCACGTTTTGTAGTTATATCCACGTTTGCATTGATAAGTGCGCCAAGTTTTGCTGATTTTAATTTAGATGGACAATTAAAACTAACCTTTCCTTCTGGGGATAAAAAGGAAATGCCATTTCCTCTTTCGTATTCTCAAAAAGACGGTAAACATACTTTCGTTGTTGGTCCACACTCGTTTAACGTAGCGGGGCAACCTAAAAGTTATTCATTTGCCATGTTATTAAAAACTAACAATTATGCTTGGTTACAAGAATTTTCAGATAACCAATTTAAAAGCTTTTCATTAACGTTAGGCGAGCATAAATTAGCGCTATCAAAACGGATTTTAAATGAGCCGGTAAAAGGTGATTACATCTTAAGTATTAATGACACAGATTACTTTTTCCAAAATAGAATGGCACAAATTAACTTTATCTTTAATGATGAGGGTATTGAGGAAATAGAAGTTGATGGTATGACGGTAAGCTTAGGTTTAAATAAACTTAAAAACCCTTGTCATGAATTTGAAGAAGACTCTGAAGAAAGAACAGAATGTGAATTAGACAAATAACTCTGGCTCTTGAGTTCACATAAAAAAGCCGATTAATGCAGTAATATTAATCGGCTTTTTTATGTATTTATGTCGTTAATACTAGTCTTGATCATCACCATTAACGATATCAGCAATACGTCGTAACTGTTGAGTAGCAACGTTATTAACAGAATCTCTAGGGTAACGACCTTTTGAAGATAAAGCCCCAGCGACCTTTCCAGTTAATATTGTTAACGCGTCATCCACTTCCTTCACGGCATAAATATGGAATTGTCCAGCCTCTACCGCACTGACCACATCACTGGATAGTACTAAGTTAACACAATTGGTTTTAGGAATAATAACGCCCTGTTCCCCCGTTAACCCTCTTGCCTGACAAAGCTTAAAGTAACCTTCGATTTTTTCATTCACACCGCCAATAGACTGCACTTGCCCATGTTGGTTAATAGAACCTGTAATCGCAATAGCTTGATTTAAAGGAATGTGTGTTATGGCAGATATTAACGTACAAACTTCACCTAAACTGGCACTGTCCCCGTCAATGTGACCATAACTTTGTTCAATCGCTATATTGGCAGAAAAACACAAGTTAAAGTCCTGTGCGTATTTACTGCCCAAGTAACCATTTAGCAACATCACTCCTTTGGAATGAATAGCTTTACCAAGTTCGACTTCGCCTTCAATATCGACAACCCCATCCGCCCCAGCGTAAACGGTAGCAGAAATTCTGGCAGGTGTACCAAATACGGTATCGCCAATTTCCAACACAGTTAACCCATTTAATTTTCCAACTTGGAAACCAGAAGTGTCTATTAAAATCTGGCCTTCTTGGATGTCTTCCAAAAACGACTCACTGATTTGCCCAGTTCGGTACTGTTTCCCTTCAAGAGATTTAATCACATGGCTTTGATGAATTTCAGTGTCGCCGTCACGCTTAGCGTAAAATTGTGACTCACTCAATAATTCTAAAACATCAGCAAAGCGGGCAGACAATTTATGCTGATGTTCAGCTTGTCTAAAACTGAATTTGAATAATTCTTCAACAGCATCTGCCGATATTTCTAAATGATGTTCCGCTGCATATTGTTTAATTTTTTGCACAAAACCAAACTGCACTTTATCGTTAAGCGGGATGTAATGCTCAAAATCAGCTAACACTCTAAATAACTCATTGAACTCATTGTCGTACTCTTGCATTAAATAATACAACTCACGACTGCCCATTAAGATAACTTTAATATCCATAGGGATTGGTTGTGGCGTTAGGCTAGAAGCGTTAACAATATTGGCTTCACCTGTTGGTGACTCCATTTTTATTTCTTGGCTTTTAAGCGCTAACTTTAACGAATCCCAAACCCCAGGTTCTTGCATTAGCTTGTCAGCATCAATTAGTAAATAACCACCGTTGGCTTTATGTAATGCACCGCCTCTGATCATTCGATAGCTAGTATAAACAGAGCCTTGTACTGAACTGTATTCAATACGGCCAAAAATATTTTGAAATGACGGATTAGGTTCATACACAATTGGCGCACCGTCTTGGCTTTTCCTAACATTTAAAATGTTAGGGATTAGCTCTTCTTCAAGCACCTTACGAACGTCTACATCTTCTTTCTTTTCTTCTTCGTCAGCTTCGTCCGCTAAGAACTCTTGCACCATATCAACTAAAGTATCATGCATGTCATTGCAGTATTTAATGATACCTAAATCAGCAGAGTTCTTATGTTCTAAATCTTTTAACAATGGTTTTAGAGCATTCTCAATAGTTTCTTTACTTAACTTACGTTGATTTTCTGAAGCTTCACGTTTCCATAAAGGTAGCTCCAGTAACGTTTCATTTAAGAACACTTCTAATTTTGAAATTTGGTCATAAAACTGCTGGCGCTGTTCTTCTTTGAGCTGAGAAAACTCAGCATCTGTTAATGGCTTTCCGTCAATTACAGGTGCAAAACTAACAGCCCCCTTTTCCTCGTATAACACTAAACCGCTTTCAAGCGCCCTTGATTCAACTAACTCCAAGGCTTTTTCATACTTAACGTTAAAGTCACGTTCAATAACACGCTTTTTACGTTGGAAGGATGGGTTATCAAATGCGGACGGAAAAGTATCTAACAACACATCAATGAAAGACTCTATGTGTTCAATAAATTGTTTACCTTCACCAGCGGCTAATCTTATATAAGTTGGCGTTCGGCCTTCATCAAAGTTATTTACGTAACACCATTCATGCGGTGTACTTTTAATTTTAGCTACTTGTTTTAAGTGAGTATCAATTAATGAATGACGGCCCGTTGCTGGTTCTCCCATGACAAATAAATTATAACCTGTCATGTCCATATCCAACCCAAACTCTAACGCATGCTGTGCACGCTCTTGACCAATAAAATTAACATTGTCATCTCCTTTTGACAGCATTAACTTCTTAATGGTTTCTGAATTAAGTGTAGGGCCTAAACTTTTGTGACTTAGGCGAAATGCTTTATTTAATTCCATGATAATAGAGAAAAATATCCGTTTGATAGGTTAGTAACCTTAGTTTATATTGAATTATCTAAAAACGCATGGCTTTGCTAAAAATTGCGTAAATAAATACAGGAATAAAACATGTTTAACGTTAAAAACATCATCAAGACAACATTTGCCCTGCTCATTACATTAAGTAGTGTAACCTTCAGTGTTAATACTCTAGCTGCTGATACATCAAACATAGAACAAGAACTTGACCAGTTTTGGCAAGCATTATCACAAACCGTAATAGACGGAGAGTTTGAACAGTACGCTGCGGGTTATCACAAAGATGCAGTGTTAGTCAGTGGATTTACTAAAAACAGCTACCCAATAAAACAAGCGTTTGACCGCTGGCAACAAGGTTTTGAAGATACCAAAACTGGTAAAATGAAAGCCCATGTTAAATTTGTATGGACTCAACGCTTGATTAGTGAAAATACAGCGCACGAAACCGGCATGTTCAAATACAGCACAACGGATGAGAAAGGAAATACAGAAGTTTTTATTGGGCATTTAACCACATTATTAGTTAAAAAGGATGGTAAGTGGTTAATAATGATGGAAAACCAAAAGTCTAAAGCAACCGAAGAAGAATGGAACTCCGCATTATAAAGTGCGAATTTTCCCCTAGTATATAGCTAATTAAAGAGAACAAGATGATCACCGTACATCATTTAAACAATTCACGTTCACAGCGTATTTTATGGTTGTTAGAAGAGCTTGATCTTGAGTAGTGCCAGTTCAAGGTTAACCGATAAATGTCTCCGCTTTGGTATCCTGCGTCGCTCTACCTCCTAAATCTATTTAGTCGTATTGCCCCTGAAAAACCAATGGATTGACGAATTCAGGCAGTGATGAGATCACATTAAGAGAGCCTCAATATGTGTTTGCTGTAAACAATTTTTTAACAGCGACCGTGACAGAATGAAGTAGATAGTTTTGCTGATTAACAATAAAAATTAGCTGCCTAACTGCAGCTAAAAAAGATGTTATTGCTTATTTGACGGGAGAAGGTTCATATGTGTTATGCGTAATTTATAATACGATAGCCAAAACACAACAGCTATA
>JAWUWS010000057.1:0-24275 GCA_034111705.1 Psychrosphaera sp. | reverse complement strand
AAAAAACCTAACGATGCACCATCTTTAACACAAGTTAACAACCCATCCGTGAGTTGTTTAATTTGCTCCTGATCAACATTAATAAGCTGCCTGATCATTATTAGTTCATGTCCAACTCTTGCATTTTACGAGTGATGGTATTGCGTCCCCAACCTATGCGTTTAGCTGCTTCTTGTTTATGGCCTTTGGTATGACGCAAAGATATTTCTATTAATGCCCGTTCAAAACTCGCCTGAGCTTCTTTAATAACATCAGACTTACCATCAGATAATTGCTCGTCTAGCCACATTTCAAATGAGTTGACCCAGTTACCTGTGGCTTCCTGCATTTGACTAGATTGTTGGTACATAGGTTTATCTAAAATTTCAGGCGGCAAATCATCAATAAGAATATCTTTACCACTTGCCATTACAGTCAACCAACGGCATGTATTTTCTAATTGCCTAACATTACCAGGCCAAGTGTAATGAGATAAAAACTCAGCAGCCGGTTTAGATAGATGTTTAGACTCTACGCTTAATTCTTTAGCCGCTTGTATTAGAAAATGTTCACACAATTGAGGAATATCCTCTTTGCGATCTTTAAGTGCTGGGATATGTATTCTAATAACATTTAATCGATGGAATAAATCTTCCCTAAATTGGCCTTGTTCCACTAAACTTTCTAAGTTTTGATGCGTTGCAGCAACTATCCTTACATCAACGGACACGGCTTCGTGACCACCAACACGATAAAACTGACCATCTGCTAATACTCTTAATAAGCGGGTTTGTATATCAAGTGGCATATCGCCAATTTCATCTAAAAATAAAGTGCCATTATTAGCTTGTTCAAATCGTCCTTTACGGGTTGATGCTGCACCAGTAAATGAGCCCTTTTCATGACCAAATAATTCTGACTCAATTAGCTCTTTTGGGATAGCCGCCATATTCAAAGCAACAAAGGTATTTTCTCTACGCGGGCTGTGCTTATGTAAAGCATGAGCCACTAATTCTTTACCCGTTCCGGACTGACCATTAATTAAAACACTCACACTTGAACGAGATAATCGCCCTATCGCTCTGAAAACTTCCTGCATGGCAGGTGCTTCACCAATGATTTCTGATACCGGACCTTCAACAGAGTTCTTCTTTTTTGAGCTGCGTTTTTTAGAATGCTCAACCGCTCGTTTTGCCAAAGCAATGGCTTCATCAATATCAAACGGTTTAGGTAAATACTCAAACGCACCTTGTTGATAAGCATTAACTGCACTGTCTAAGTCCGAATGCGCTGTCATAATGATAATAGGTAGATTTGGGTGACTAACCTGCAGTTTATCTAACAGTTCCATGCCATCCATTTCAGGCATGCGTATGTCTGAAATAATAGTATCAGGTTCATCATAATCTAAACGTTGTAACATCATATTGGCTGATGCAAATGATTCTACTTCAAACCCTGCTTGTGATAATGCTTTTTCTAAAACCCAACGAATTGAATTGTCGTCATCAACTATCCATACTCGGTTCATAAATTACTTCCTTCATTATCTTGAATAACGGGTAAATAAATATTAAATGCTGTTTTACCAGGCATACTTTCTACTTCTATTTTGCCACGGTGTTGATCTATTAATGTCTGGGTAATTGAAAGTCCCAAACCATTACCATCAGATTTGGTAGAAACCAATGGATAAAAAATTGTGTCGATTAAGTCTTCATCAATACCACCACCGTTGTCGATAATGGATATTTTAATCACTTGCTTAAAACGTTTATCATGCATCACTATGTTGCCAACAAAACGGGTTTGTATAATAAGTCTAGCGGTTTCGTCTGTTGCCGTTTTACCAAAATGCTCAGCTAACGCTTGCATGCCATTACGCACAATATTTAAAACCGCTTGCTCTATTTGATTAGGATCTAAAACCGTCGTTGGTAAGCTTGGGTCATAATCGCGTTCAAACGATACATTTTTTGGCTTATCTAACATGACTAAATTAAATATACGCTCCAATACAACATGAATATTAGTTGCTGAGCGTTTTGGTATCGTATTTGGACCTAATAACCTGTCAACCAAATCTCGCAATCGGTCGGACTGCTCCATAATTAATTGAGTGTACTCTTTCAATTCATTGGAATCTAAACTTCGACTTAACAGCTGTGCGGCACCACGAATACCACCTAACGGATTTTTAATTTCATGAGCCAAACCACGTATCAAATGTCGTGACGCACTAATGTGGTGCTTTTGTGCGTTTTCTTGATTTATTTTACGTAAGTTATCGTTTTGTCTAATTTGTAATAAACAGCCTATTTCACCGTTCAAATACATAGAGTCTGCAGTGACTTCTGTGGTTATGTGGCGGCCATCGGCAAATACAAATTCAACATCATTATCAAAAAAGCTACGATTACATTCCCATAACTCACTTAATAAGCGTTCTGGGAATGTATGTTTTACAAGCAATTCCCATAACTTCCCAGAAGTTAGTTTCTTTTTACTTTGTCCAAACATCATAGAGGCTTGTTGATTGCAAAATCGTATACAACCATCTTGATCAATGACAATGACCGCCAAACTTAATTGTTCTAAAATTTGGAAGCTTTTTGAAACCTCTGGTGTTTTTGTCATCATTATTCCGCATTACATTTTAAGTATCAGCAAAGCACCACTAAAGTGCAATCAAATTGAGTTTAAACCTAAACAGTTAAAACAACAAAATTTAACGCACCCATTTGGGGTGTTCATACGTATATAGTTGATGTTTAGTTATTATTACTAGTAGTGCAATTTACTTGCCCAAACCTTATGCCTTGGGCAAAAAAAAACCTGCAAATTTGCAGGTTTTTTTAAAGAGTTTATATAATTAAACGCTGTAGTACATTTCGAACTCAACAGGGTGAGTTGTCATGTTTAGTTTTTCTACATCTTGAGCTTTAAGTGCGATATATGCGTCGATAGTATCATCGTTAAATACACCACCAGCTTTCAAGAATTCACGGTCATCACTTAATGCCGCTAATGCTTCTTCTAAAGAAGATGCAACTTGAGGTATTAATGCAGCTTCTTCAGCTGGAAGGTCATATAAATCTTTGTCCATAGCATCGCCAGGATGAATTTTGTTTTTAATTCCATCAAGACCAGCCATTAACATAGCTGTGTAAGCTAGGTATGGGTTACCACTTGGGTCAGGGAAACGAACTTCAATACGACGTGCTTTTGGCGACGGTACTACTGGAATACGAATAGACGCTGAACGGTTACGAGCAGAATAAGCAAGCATTACAGGGGCTTCAAACCCAGGTACTAAACGTTTGTACGAGTTAGTAGATGCATTTGCAAAAGCGTTAATTGCTTTAGCATGCTTGATAATACCACCGATGTAATAAAGTGCAGTTTCAGAAAGACCGCCGTATTTATCACCAGAGAATATGTTTTCGCCATTCTTAACTAAAGATTGGTGAACATGCATACCAGAACCATTATCACCAACTAGAGGCTTAGGCATAAAGGTTGCTGTTTTACCATATAAGTGAGCCATGTTGTGAACAACATATTTATAAATTTGAGTTTCGTCAGCTTTGTTAACAAGCGTATTGAAACGACATGCGATTTCGTTTTGGCCAGCTGTAGCAACTTCATGGTGATGTGCTTCAACAACTAAGCCCATTTCTTCCATTACTAAACAAGTAGCTGAACGCCAGTCGTTTGAAGAATCTACAGGAGATACAGGGAAATAACCGCCTTTAACACCTGGACGATGACCCATATTTCCGCCTTCGTAATCCTTATCAGAATTCCAAGCAGCTTCAACAGAATCTACAGAATACATAGAACCGCTCATGTCTGATTTATATTTAACATCATCAAACAAGAAGAACTCTGGTTCTGGACCAATTAATACTTCATCAGCAAAACCTTCAGCACGCATATATGCTTCTGCACGTTTTGCAACAGAACGTGGATCACGTTCGTAACCTTGCATAGTACCAGGTTCTAATACGTCACAACGTACATTTAACGTTGTTTCTTCTGAAAACGGGTCTAAAATTACAGACTCAGCATCTGGCATTAATACCATGTCAGATTCGTTAATTCCTTTCCAGCCAGCAATTGATGAACCATCAAACATTTTTCCATCTTCGAAGAAATCTTCATCTACTTGATGTGATGGAATAGTTACGTGCTGCTCTTTACCTTTTGTATCAGTAAAACGTAAGTCGACGAATTTAACTTCGCTTTCTTTGATTAGGTCTAAAACCGATTGAGACATTGTTTTCTCCAGAAAATTGATATGTAGTTTTTACCATTTTAAAATGGTTTGTTTTATATTTAATACTAAAAGAGCTAAATTTATGCCAACATTAAATACTCTTTAAATACAACAGTATAGAAGTTAAATTAGGATACCAATCCTCACCAACGCACCAAAATGAATCGTGGTGCGCACTATTATGATCCGATTACTTTTACCAGTATTTTAACTGTAAAGTAAAAACGAATAAATAGTTAACAATCTTTACTTATTCTTTATTATCTATCCAATCTAATTGACCAATTAGTTTTCTGCGTTTAGCAATTAAATTCTCAATTAACGGTGTAAGGATAAGTTCTAACGCTAAGCCCATCTTCCCACCTGGGACAACAAATGTATTCATACGAGACATAAAAGAGCCGTCAATCATTTGTAATAAATATGGGAAATCAACATTAGGTATGTCACGAAAACGAATAACCACAAAGCTTTCGTCAAGCGACGGAATATCTTTTGCACTAAAAGGGTTAGAGGTATCAACAGTAGGAACACGCTGAAAGTTGATGTGAGTACGAGAAAACTGTGGCGTTATGTGAGTAATATAATCATCCATACTACGTACTATACTGCTCATCACCGCTTCTCGGCTATGGCCACGCTGATTAGTATCGCGGATGATTTTTTGAATCCACTCCAAGTTAACAATTGGTACCATGCCAATCAATAAATCAACGTATTGTGCGACATTATGTTCGTCTGTCACAGCTCCGCCATGCAGACCTTCATAGAATAGACAGTCTGTATTGGTCCTTAATTCTTGCCAAGGCGTAAAAGTACCCGGCATTTGGTTAAAGGGGACGGCTTCGTCAAAAGAATGAAGGTATTTACGCACATTACCAGACCCAGTTTCTGAGTAACTCTTAAACAAAGATTCCAACGCTCCAAAATCATTAGCTTCAGAGCCAAAATAAGAAATATGTTTCCCTTGCTCTTGAGCTTTACGAATTTCCATATCCATTTCCGCACGGGCGTAACGATGAAAACTATCACCTTCCAAAGTTGCAGAGTCAACATTCAAATTACGGAATATATGCGTAATAGCACTCGTTGTGGTTGTTGTACCAGCTCCTGACGAACCAGTAACTGCAATAATTGGATGTTTAACAGACATAACTTAATTTCTTATTTTTTTAGGAGTTAATGTTATAAACCGAATAATGTTATAAAGTGAATAGCTAAACAGGTCAAGTAGATGCATGTTCAACTAACTACCTTATTCAAGTTATCATCAGTAAAGTTGACCTATGATAACAATTTATTTTGGTTGGCATCATTTATTTATAAATTAAATATACTCGCTTATGTTTATCGCTAATTTGACCACACCTAAGTTACTAACCCCCCAGAGGATTTTCCACAATGAATGAGTTAAATTGGCTAATTAGTTGTTTAATTATCGCCGTACTTTTACCTTATATAGCCAAAGTACCACTTGCTAAAGAAATGAAAACACAAGGTGGAGGAAAACTAAGTGGTTATGATAATGAGCTACCTAGAGAGCAACAAAAAAAACTTACCGGTTTTGGTGCACGTTGTTTGGCAGCCCATGAAAATTCATTTGAAGCGCTGATCATCTTTTCAGCCGCACTGTTATTAACAATAGCGACAGGCCACATTGATCTATTTAGCGTAACATTATCAATTGTGTTTATTGTCTGTCGTATCGCCTATTTAATTTTTTATTGGATTAACTGGGACAAATTACGTAGTACCGTCTGGGCCATAGCGTTAATATCTAACCTAACAATGATGATCCATTGTATACAATAAGTGGGGAATATTACCTGTATGAATAACACATCAAATTTTTGTATCTCATTATTACTTATCATTACCTTTAGCGCTGCAGCCATAGATGAAACAGAATCGATTAGACAGCGCTCTCAAGATAAGCCGAATTTCACCAACATATTTATTGATTTGTCTGGTAAAAAAGGTAACTCAGAAACCGAAAATATAGAATTAGGTATTTATCACTCGCAACGATTTAATCAACATTTTGGTTACATAATGGCGACCAGAGAATATTCAAACAGTAATGGTCAAAAAAGCGCCGATAACTCCTTTGTACATTTAAGGTATAACTATTACTTCACCCCTAAAAATTCTGTAGAAGTGTTTGCTCAAACCAATGTTGATGATTTTCGTTCATTAGAATCACGAGAACTATTTGGGCTGGGCTACCGTTACGAAGTTACTCATTATTCAGCTTATGGCATTGGATTATTCAATGAACATGAGAATTATTTAGTTGATGATGAACATCTCATCTTTAATCAAAATCGTATTAACTTGTATTGGGTTCTTGCTCAAAAGTTAAGTCAACATGCAACCTTAACCAACACCTTATATTATCAGCCAAACATTGAAGCTTTTAGCGATTGGAGAGCATTTAATAAATTATCTATCAGCTCAAAATTAACAAAGAATTTATCGATGAGCTTTGGCTTATTATTAGAGCATGACAGCCAGCCTGTACTTAATGTTGAGTCAACGGACATAAGTTACCAAGCTGGATTTGAAATAAGATTTTAATATGCCCTATATATTGATCATTACCTTATTATGGGCATTTTCGTTTAGCTTAATTGGTGTTTATTTGGCTGGACAAGTTGACCCTTATTTTTCTGCATTCATCAGAATTGCTTTAGCTACCTTAGTGTTTTTACCTTTCACTCAATACAAGAATATTCAGGTGAAGTTAAAACTAAAATTAATGGCAATTGGAGCGGTGCAATTAGGTTTAATGTATATTTTTTATTACCATTCGTTTATTTACTTAACGGTGCCAGAGGTGTTGTTATTCACTATTTTAACGCCTATATATATCACGTTATTAAATGACTTAATGGACAACCATTTTAATCGTAAGTTTTTCCTTTCGGCTTTATTAGCTGTGGCAGGTGCCTTTGCAATTCGGTTTGAAAATATAAACTCAAACTTTGTCATTGGTTTGCTATTGGTACAAAGTGCTAACTTGTGCTTTGCCACCGGGCAAGTTACTTATAAGCGTTTGATCAAGAAACTAGATGCGGCTAACTCGTTAGAAAATAATAATCAACTCGACAATATTCAACAACATAAACTCTTTGGTTGGTTTTTTATCGGCGCATTTATAGTGGCTACGATTGGTTATTTACTATTTGGTGATAACAACAAACTCCCCACAACTACTGAACAATGGAGTGTACTGGTTTACCTTGGTATTGTAGCCTCTGGTATTGGTTATTTTATTTGGAACAAGGGCGCAACGTTAGTTGATGTTGGAACATTAGCGGTAATGAATAACTTGTTAATTCCAGCAGGCATTGTCGTTAATGTTCTGATTTGGAATAAAGACGCTGACATCCTGCGTTTGCTGTTAGGCGCTAGCGTTATTCTTCTAGCTTTAGTTTTTAATAATAGGTTTAAGAGTAAAGCCTAAAACATGAAGAAATAAAAAAGGATGAACTAGGTTCATCCTTTTTATTTAGTTTGTATCCCGTCTTGAAATGTATTTACACATTAAGACGTTAAAACGGCACACTCAGTTATTAACGTTATTGTTCTCTTGTTATCGCTCTATAAGCGATATCTGTACGAAACTGTACGCCATTCCATTTAATCTGTTCAACCGCTACATACGCTTCTTTTTGGGCTTCTGTAACTGTTGCTGCCATTGCAGTTGCACATAAAACACGACCACCAGCAGTAACGACTTTGCCGTCCACTAATTTAGTGCCTGCATGAAATGTTTTTGATGTATCCGTCGCATTTGGAATGCCGGTGATTTCATCACCTTTATTATAACTGGCAGGATAACCACCAGCTGCTAATACAACGCCAACAGCAGGTCTTGGATCAAAGCTAATACTTGAAGTATCTAACTTTCCAGCACAAGCGTCCAAACACAACTCAACCAAATCTGACTGTAACCGAAGCATAATAGGCTGAGTTTCAGGGTCACCAAATCGACAGTTATATTCAATCACTTTTGGCGTACCGTCGGTGTCAATCATCAAGCCGGCGTATAAAAACCCTTTATAAGAATTACCTTCGCTCGCCATGCCATTAACCGTTGGGTAAATAACTTCGTCCATAATACGCTGGTGTATTTCTGGAGTCACAACCGGAGCAGGAGAATATGCGCCCATGCCGCCAGTATTTGGGCCTTCATCATTATTATAAGCACGTTTATGATCTTGGCTGGTTGCCATAGCTAATACATTTTTGCCATCCACCATAACAATAAAGCTAGCTTCTTCACCTGTTAAAAACTCTTCAATAACAACACGAGAACCAGCTTCACCAAATGCATTACCCGCTAACATATCTTCAATAGCGTCAATCGCTTCTTGATTTGTCATTGCAACAATAACGCCTTTACCTGCGGCTAAACCGTCAGCTTTTACCACAATAGGCGCACCCATTCTTTCTACATAAGCAATGGCTTTGTCTATTTCAGTGAACGTTTGGTACGAACCTGTTGGAATTTTATGACGCGCTAAGAAGTCTTTAGTAAACGACTTAGAACCTTCAAGTTGCGCAGCCCCTTTGCTTGGGCCAAAGATAGTCAAACCTAATGCTTCAAAAGTATCGACTACACCGTCAACTAAAGGCGCTTCTGGACCAACAATGGTTAAAGCAATATCATTAGATTGAGCAAACTTTGATAAACCATTAATATCTTCTGCCGCAATATCAACATTTTGTAATTTTGCTTCATGGGCTGTGCCTGCATTTCCAGGGGCAACAAAAACAGTTTCAACATTCGCGCTTTGTGCTGCCTTCCATGCCAATGCATGTTCACGACCGCCACCACCAATAACAAGTACTTTCATGTTTGATCTCACGTATTAATTAAATAAAGGATGGGATAAAAATTGGCGGCGATATTAACACACCACACACCTATGATTAAACAACAAACCTGACTTGCTCATAATTTAAATAGCTAAAATACAACAAACTTAGGAGTGACGCCTTCATACATTGTCATTGTCTCGCCAACATTAGCGTTAATAAAGGTAGGGTCTGCTATGGTATACCTGACGCCATCGACTAAAAATGAATCACCATCTGATTTTGATTTTAACGCAACCGCCGTAGCAATATGACCGTCGTACTGCAAACCAACGACTTTATTACCTAATAAATGTTTAACCAAATATGCAAACAACACTGAGCGATCTTCACAATCAGCATACGGGTAATGCAAGGTCTCCCCTGCAAATAAATAGTTTTCATAATGAAATTGATCTTGGTCTGTTTTGTATTGCAAAGCGGTTTGTACAAAATGCAGTAAAAAGTTTGTGGCTTGCAACTCAGATAATCCAGTCATTTTCTGTTTAAGTTGGTTTAACAAAGTAATTTTAGTTTGGTCTGGTAGCTCAGCTTGAAAATAATATTCCATTGCAATTTGCGGATAAAAATCTAAAAACTCAATATAACTAGAATTATAAGGGGCTTTCACTGACACAGCTTGGTTATTAACTTTAGTTTTTAACATTCTTACTTTATCACTCGGCCCTTGAACAGGTGCTATCGTTAAGTCTATTCCTACTTTATTTTTCGCTGATGAATGTTGTTGTTCGTAAGTGTAAACACTGCCGATATTAATTGGTCGAGTTTTGGCAAAATCAACAAAGTAGTATTTTTGTTTATCAAAGGTAAAAAACTTCTGTTCATATAAGGTTTGTGCCGTATTAAGCATTAAATATACTTCATTTTTATCAAACGCGACTCTGGCATCAAATCCTTGTTTTACCATATAAAACCAAGTAAATAATTGACGTTCATTCTGGTTTAGCTTTTTCAACGAAGTTAAATATTTATGCGTTAATAGAGCATTACCCCAATCATCTAACTGCAGATCTTGACTAGCTTGTTTAAGAGCCGCTATAGGTATATCAAATTTACTACCTGCCATAACTAACCAAAGTTCAGAAATAGAAGCACTGCTTAGCTTTTTACCACTAGATTGGCCAACATTTAGTTTAGGGAGTGATATTTGGGGCATAATTAATGTTTGACCTAGCACCAAGACGTCAGCACTTTCACCGTCATTGGCATAATCAAATGGACGCTTAGCTTTAATTGGTTCACTTTTAATTGGTTGAACCGTGATGGGCTCAATTTTTTCAGGCTCACTTTCCGGCAATACAACCGTAACAGGATCCTCATCGACCACAGGTTCAGGCTTTTTAGTCGGCGTTTGCTGTGGCTTTGGTTTATTATCTCGTTCTTGGCCATCGATAACATCAGTCTGCACCCAGCGCGTTTTTAAAAACGAGGCAAAGTCCTTATCGTATTGATCAATAAAATTAGCGGCTTCTTGATTATGCTTTTTTTTCCATTTTTCAAATTCATCGCTATTTGTGCCATCGGCAAAAGATTGTGCAGTGCACATAAAAATGAAACTCAAAACGCTAAATATTACTAAGCTAGTCTTCATGGGTTTTCCACCAGGTAAATTTTATTAAAAGTACTTCGACTCTCATGCTTTTATATACTAAATTAGGCTCTTATATAAGAGCCTAATATCATTTTAAAAGCTCAGATTTAAATAACAGGAAACGACAATGCTGAAATATCTTATCCAATTAATCATTATTTACGCATTACTACAATACGTATTTAAAGTAGATTTAAATTCAATGATCGCGCCATATTTGGAACCACTAACTGAATTAGTTGAAGATAACGACTTAACCTTAGAAGATTTAACAAAAAAAATGTCCGACGGTAACCTTTCAGAGTTTCTAGAGAATGCAGATTTAAGCCAATTACAAGACATGTTAAACGAGCAAGATCTAGCGTCAATGTTAGAAGAACATAATTTAACGAGTGAGGACGCCCAAGACAAAATAGATGAAATAAAACTCTTGTTGCAAGAAAAGCTAGAGGAAATAAAAGAGCAATAATAAACCCGCGTACTTTATCTCAAAATTTTTATGATAAACTGCCAACCTATTTTTAATCCATAAACTTAATTAGTGAGTTATGAAAGGTAATTTATTTGTTGTTTCCTCTCCAAGCGGAGCAGGAAAATCAAGTTTGATCAGTGCTTTATTAGCCAAACATAACGATATGAAAGTGTCGGTTTCTCATACAACTCGAGCTCCTAGGCCTGGTGAGTTTCACGCTCAGCATTATCATTTTACTGACGTTGCCAGCTTTAAGCAGCTTATTGAACAAAATGAGTTTTATGAGTGGGCTGAAGTATTTGGCAATTATTACGGAACATCTAAATCAGCAATTGACGAGCAATTAAATCAAGGTATTGATGTATTCTTGGATATTGATTGGCAAGGCGCAGAGCAAATGCGCAAATTAGTGCCTAGCATTATTACTTTATTTATTTTACCGCCATCAAAGCAAGAGCTTGAAAGCCGTTTAAATAAACGCGGTCAAGATTCACAAGAAGTTATTGCCGGCAGAATGGCACAAGCACAAAGTGAAATGTCCCACTATAAAGAATACGATTTTGTAATGATAAATGACGATTTTGAGCAAACATTATTAAATTTTGAACAAATTGTATTGGCACATCGTTTAAAAGTTGAGAATCAGAAAAGTAAATTTGCTGACTTAATAAACGAACTGTTGGCGAATTGATTCGCATAGTGTAATATTACGCCCCTTAAATTTTAATTTATTCAATCTTGTTGTTTCAAACAAACAACAAGATTTCACCACTAAACGTGGTTTATGTAACTGGAGATAGTAAATGGCTCGCGTAACTGTAGAAGACGCTGTTAGTAAAGTAGGAAATCGTTTCGATTTAATTTTAGTTGCTGCTCGTCGTGCACGTCAGTTAGCTACACAAGGCAAAGAGCCTCTAGTTGATGCTGGTTTAGATAAACCAACAGTAACTGCATTACGTGAAATTGAAGCTGGTTTAATTACTAACGAAGTAATGGACTTGCAAGATAACGAAGCTGAAACAGTTCGTCAGTCTGAAGAGATGGCTGCTGTTGCTGCAATCGTTACAAACGAATAATTAAGTAAAAAATCTTCGAGCCAACGCATCTCTGCGTTGGCTTTCTTTTCTAAAAATCGTATAGTCTAATCAATCCCTTTCATTCTCCGTTTATTTTGAGTTTCTGTGTATTTATTTGAAGGTTTAAAACAACAAATTTGTAATTATTTGCCTGAACAGCAAGTGGCTATTATTCAGCGTGCTTATGTCGTTGCGCGCGATGCTCACGATGGTCAAATGCGTTCAAGTGGCGACCCGTATATTACTCATCCAGTAGCAGTCACTGTGTTATTGGCAAACATGCGCTTGGATCATGAAACTTTAGCCGCCGCATTAATGCATGATGTTATTGAAGACACGCCTGTTACTAAACAAGAATTAGCAAATGAATTTGGGGATACGATTGCCGACTTAGTCGAAGGTGTATCTAAGCTAGATAAGCTTAAGTTCAAAGACCAAAAAGAATTCAAAGCAGAAAACTTTCGTAAAATGGTAATGGCAATGACTCAAGACATTCGAGTCATTTTAATCAAACTTGCCGACCGTACTCATAATATGCGCACATTAGGTGCACTTCGCCCAGACAAAAAACGTCGTATCGCAAGAGAAACCTTAGAGATTTACGCACCAATTGCCAACCGCCTTGGTATTCACGAGTTTAAAAACGAATTAGAAAATTTAGGTTTTGAAGCCCTTTATCCTATGCGTTCACGCGCGTTAGGAAATGCAGTTAAACAAGCTAGAGGCAACCGAAAAGAGATCATACAAAACATTCAGTCTGAAATAGAAACTCGACTTGAAGAAGTATGCATTCCAGCAGACGTTGAAGGCAGAGAAAAGCATTTGTTTAGTATCTACCGTAAAATGCTGAACAAAGAACTAATGTTCAACGAAGTTATGGACATTTACGCCTTTAGAATAATTGTTGACGACATAGACACTTGTTACCGCATGATCGGTGTTATGCACAGCTTATATAAACCAATTGAAACTCGCTTTAAAGATTATATTGCCATACCAAAAACTAATGGTTATCAATCGTTACACACCTCTTTAATTGGCCCTCATGGTATTCCTATTGAAATCCAAATAAGAACCAACGACATGGATCAATTAGCCGATCGTGGTGTTGCTGCACACTGGGCATATAAAGGTACAGACACTAAAGCTGGCAACACTGCCAGACAACGAGCTCGTCAATGGATGCAATCACTATTAGAACTACAGCAAAGTGCAGGTTCTTCTTTTGAGTTTATTGAAAACGTAAAAACCGACATGTTTCCTGAAGAAATTTATGTCTTTACCCCAGACGGTAAAATCCATGAATTACCTATGGGTGCAACTCCTGTAGATTTTGCTTATACCGTTCATACTGACGTTGGTAATACGTGTGTAGGCGCTAAAGTTGACAGAAAACCACATCCATTAAGTAAAGTATTAGACTCTGGCCAAACGGTAGAGATCATCACTTCACCAAATGTAAAACCAAATGCCAACTGGCTAAACTTTGTTGTTAGTGCAAAAGCACGTTTAGGTATTAGAAATTACCTTAAACATCAACGCACAAATGAAGCGGTTTCTTTGGGCCGTCGCCTATTAAACTCAGCACTTGGTGAAACCAGCATAATTGATATTTCTCAAGAGACGTTAGATAAAGTATTAACGGAATTGAATACTGGCACGTTAGACGATTTGTACCATGAAATCGGATTGGGTAATTTAATGGGCTTAGCCGTTCGTAATAAATTATTAAACAGCGGCTTAGAGAATGACAATCAAGATCTTACCCCTATAGTTGGTGCAGAAGGTATGTTAGTTACCTATAGTAAATGTTGCTATCCAATATTAGGTGATGAAATTGTTGCTCATATCTCCCAGGGCAAAGGATTAAAAATTCATAGGGAAGATTGCCCTAACTGCCGAAACTGGGAAAAAGACACAGCTAAATATTTTAAAGTGAAGTGGGATGAAACCTCAGATAAAGAATATATCGCTTCACTAAAAATTGAGTTAATTAATCACCAAGGCGCATTAGCCAAAGTGACAAATTTAATTGCAAAAACCAACTCAAATGTTGAACATTTAAATACTGAAGAAAAAGAATCTAATTTATACGTTATCCACGCTGATGTGACGGTAAAAGATCGTATACATTTAGCACGTGTTATCAAAAAATTGAGAACGTTACCAGATGTTCAACGTATCAGTAGAAAATAATAGGAATAAAAAATGACTAGAATAGTAATTTCAACTGAAAACGCGCCTGCAGCTATTGGCACATATAACCAAGCTATTAAAACTGGCACAACGGTTTATTTATCCGGGCAAATTCCATTGGTTCCAGAAACCATGGAGATCATTTCAGAAGACTTCACTGAGCAAGCGGAACAAGTGTTTAAAAACTTAGCCGCTGTATGTGAAGCTGCCGGTGGTTCATTGGCTAACGCAGTAAAACTAAATATATTCTTAACTGACTTAGGCAACTTTGCCACGGTTAATGAAATTATGGCTAAATACGTTGCTGAACCTTATCCAGCAAGAGCCGCCGTACAAGTTTCAGCATTGCCAAAAGGTGTACAAATTGAAATTGATGGCATATTAGAATTATCAGACGTTTAATACCTGTATGACTCCTGAACGTTTTAAACGCATAACCGACCTGCTCGACAAGCGCCAACCTGACTTAACTGTATGTATGGAGCAGGTACACAAAACCCATAATTTGTCGGCAATAATTAGAACGGCCGATGCTATTGGCATTCATAACATCCATTCTATCTATACTACCGAAAGTCGCTGGTTATCTAACGGGCGTGCATCTGGTAGCCAAAATTGGGTGAAAGTTGTAGAACAACCTGACACTCAAACTGCTATTGCTGAATTTAAACAACAAGGCATGCAAGTACTCGCTACTAACCTATCTGATCGTGCGGTCGATTTTCGAGAAATAGATTATACTAAGCCAACGGCATTAATTTTGGGTCAAGAGCGTGATGGTATTTCTGATACTGCACTAGAAATGGCAGATCATCATATTGTTGTCCCTATGTACGGCATGGTGGAATCACTTAATGTCAGTGTAGCGGGGGCATTAATTATGTATGAAGCACAGCGCCAACGTTTAACTGCAGGCTTATACGACACGCCCAGGATCAGTCACAATATTCGCCATCAAATGTTATTTGAAGGTGGCCACCCTATTTATGCAGATTTATGCGTAAGAACAAAAACCCCTTATCCCCCATTGGATGAGTTTGGCCAAATGATCGCTGACCGTAGTTGGTATCAGGAAGTGAAAGACAAATACAATAAACTGCCTGCCGACGCTAAGTCACGTAGAGTAGACTTCACACATACCAAGCAACAATTTGAATTAGCCCCTGAGCCTATTCCAAATAGCGCTTGCGCTGAACTAAGTAAATAAGCACATCTTATGGCCTTGTCTTCTCTTGCTTCAGTACCTATCACCACTTTAAAAGGTATTGGCGCAAAAGTAGCTGAAAAGCTATCAAAGATAGACATTCATAATGTAGAAGACGCCCTATTCCATTTACCACTTAGATACGAAGACCGCAGCCGTATATACACAATTTCAGACTCAGTTGTCGGCACACATATTACCGTTGTAGGACAAGTTCAATCTTGCCAAATACAATTTGGTAGACGCCGTTCTATGCTAGTGAGAATTGCAGATACAACTGGTGTAATGACATTACGTTTCTTTAATTTTAGTGCTGCCCAAAAAAATCAACTAGAAAACGGGGTGTGGTTACGATGTTTTGGTGAGATTAGAGGCGGTCGTAATGGCCCAGAAATGATCCATCCAGAATACAAGCAAGTCGACCCAGAGCAACCAATATCTGTGGAAGAAACTCTAACGCCGGTTTACCCAACCACTGAAGGTATTAAACAAGCCACCTTGCGTAGTATTACGGAACAAGCGTTAAGCCGATTAGAAAAATACAATGTAGACGAGATATTACCAGCCGACTCATTGCCAAATAATTACACAATTAAACAAGCTCTCACCCTGTGTCACCGCCCACCAGTGGATACGCCATATCATTTATTAGAAATGGGCATTCACCCAGCTCAACAAAGATTAGCACTAGAAGAGTTGGTTTCTCATCAAGTCAGCATGTTAGAAAAAAAACATGTATTTCAAGAAGTGAGTGCATTGCCATTTGAGCCCAATACCGCATTAAATAATCGATTCCTACAACAACTGCCTTTTACACCAACCAATGCTCAGCAGCGTGTTATCGCGGATATTTATAACGATATTAAACAGCCAAGACCTATGCTCAGATTAGTACAAGGTGATGTTGGTTCTGGTAAAACGTTAGTAGCGGCAATGGCTGCATTGGCCGCTATTGGCGCTGGAAATCAAGTTGCTTTAATGGCGCCAACAGAAATATTAGCTGAACAACATGCCAACAGTTTTAAACAATGGCTTGAACCACTTGATATTGAAGTTGTTTGGTTAGCCGGTAAAACCAAAGCAGCTGAGCGTCGTGTCGTACTTGAAAAAATACAATCAGGCTCTGCCAAAATGGTTATTGGTACTCATGCGCTATTCCAAGACAGTGTTCAGTTTCATAACTTGGCTTTGATCATCATAGATGAGCAACACCGATTTGGTGTACATCAACGTTTAGAATTACGTAACAAAGGTGCTATCCATTCAGAGCAAGGAAGTTTTTATCCACATCAATTAGTCATGACCGCCACTCCAATCCCAAGAACATTAGCCATGACAGCTTATGCTGATTTAGATTGTTCAACCATAGACGAGCTACCACCGGGTAGAACGCCGGTTACGACTGTCGCAATTCCTGACACGCGCCGTGAGTCCATAATAGAGCGCGTAAAAGAAGTCTGCATTACAACCGGACAACAAGCTTATTGGGTTTGCACCTTAGTTGAAGAATCAGAAGTATTACAATGCCAAGCTGCTGAAGACTCAGCCATTGAATTACAAGCTTTACTACCAGAGCTCAAAATCGGCTTAGTGCATGGACGTATGAAAAGTGCCGACAAACAATCAGTAATGGAACAGTTTAAATCTGGCGATATTAATTTATTAGTGGCAACTACAGTAATTGAAGTGGGTGTTGATGTACCTAATGCTAGTTTAATGATCATTGAAAATCCAGAACGATTAGGTTTAGCTCAACTCCACCAGTTACGCGGACGAGTAGGACGAGGGGCATCTAAATCCCACTGTGTCCTGTTATATCATGCCCCGCTGTCAGACACAGCTCAAAAAAGATTAGCGGTCCTCAGAGACTCTAGTGATGGTTTTGTGATTGCTCAAAAAGACTTAGAAATACGGGGGGCTGGCGAAATCATTGGCACCAAACAAACGGGTGTAGCTGACTTCAAAGTTGCAGATCTAAATCGTGATGGCGCCTTAATTCCCATTGCTATGAAACTCGCTACTGATATACTGCACCATCAGCCTGAACTAGTCGGTAAAATCATTCAACGCTGGTTAGGAGAAAAACAAGTGTACACAAATGCCTAAAAGGAATTACTCTTAATTATATTTGCGAAAATAAGCATATAGTGCTTAACTTAGAGCATAATAAAATTATAATAAATATATGAAAAAACTTAATGTTTTAATCGTAGAAGATAATAAAGTAATTCTTCAGTTACATAAAAATTTAGTTTCCAAAGCTGGATTCACCCCAATAACGGCCGAAACGTTTGCCGATGTTAAAGCGTTAGAACACTTATTTCCTGATATATTCTGTGCAATTATTGATTACAGCCTCCCAGATGCACCTAACGGCGAAGTTATCCCTTACTTATTGGATAGAAATGTACCAGGCATAGTCATGACTGGCATGATTGATGACGAAATACGAGACAATATCCTTAATCTTCCTGTTATTGATTACATTACTAAAGAAAGTAAACAAGCCTTCACTTACATCCAGCATTTATTAATTAAATTACGCATTAATCATTTAACAAAAGTGCTCATTGTTGATAACAACCCAGATCATTTAGAGTATTTAAGACAGTTATTAAAACGTCACAACTACAATGTTATTTTGGCTTCATGCGGTGAAGAAGCCATTGAGCAACTTGCTAAGCACCCCACCATAAAATTAGTTATTACCGACAAAGAACTACCTAATATGGATAGCCTTGAGCTGTGTAATCAAATTCGTTCTAAATACGCTAAAGATGAATTAAGTATTATTGGTTTATCGAGTTCTAATAATAAGTCGGCAACCGCTAAATTCCTAAAAAGTGGTGGTAATGACTTTATATCCAAGCCATTTTGTTTAGAAGAATTTTACTCTCGAGTGCTACAAAATATAGAGTTTATTGAAAGTATACAAACCATTCGCATACAAGCAAATACAGATTATTTAACAAAATTATTTAATAGACGCTACTTCTTTGAGCAGGTTTCTCCGGTAATTGAGAAAAGAGCAAAAAGTGAAATAAGTTCAACATTAGCTATGATGGACATAGATAACTTTAAATCCATTAATGACACTTATGGTCATGATACTGGGGATCTTGTACTAAAAACTATTGCTAAGCTAATAGATCAGCATTTTTCAGAGCAATATCTAGCTGCAAGAATTGGAGGGGAAGAATTTTGTGTTTTCATGGATGACTTAGACAGAAATGAGGCTATTGTCTTATTAGATGATTTCCGCAAAGAAATGGAAGATACATCTATTGATGTCGATGGAAAAAACATAAATATCACAGTGAGTACTGGTGTCACTCACTGTTGTGAAGACACATTTGATGACATTATGATCCGAGCTGATGATCTATTATACGAAGCCAAGGCAAACGGAAGAAACTTGGTTGTATCAGATTAATAAGAAAAAATGATAACTTTGCATAAAAATAACAAATAAAAAAGAGAAGCACATGCTTCTCTTTTTATTTAGCTTGGCTAATTCACTTAATATCTATAGCGCTGCAACCTTAGTCGATTGCATCTTTTAAGTCATCTAACATATCTTTTGCAGCATCTTTGGCATCTTCTAACACCGCTGATTGCTCAACAATGCTGCCATTGATGTTCATTCCTACAAAAGTACCTTCAGCCCCAACCGCAATAACTAACAAACCAATTATAATAACGCGTGAAACAACTTTCATTATCCAGCTTAATAACAACCAAGCAATGACCGCAGCTGCTGCTATATGAAAATAGGTAATATTATCACTTGGAATCGCAGTAACTTGTTCCATTAAATTAGTGTCATCTAATAGCTTTGCTAAATAACCAAACAGTCCCAAGGCTACTGCACCTGCTACATAAGTGATTAACTTTAAAATACCCATATTCATTCCTTTTTAATTATCTTTTATTGGTTTTTATTAAAAATCGGGTCTCGTTTTATTTAAAAACAAAATCCATTTGTACTGTTAATTAAACTTCTAGACTAAACGTAACTGGCCCGTCGTTTAACAAACTCACCTGCATGTCAGCACCAAACAGCCCCGTTTGAGTTGTAATGTCGGCTTGCTTACATTGCTCAACAAAGTACTCATACAGTTCTTTTCCAAGCTCTGGACTTGCGCCACGAGAAAACCCCGGTCGAGTACCTTTTTTTGTATCTGCCACCAAGGTAAATTGCGACACCACTAACAGCTCACCTTGAATTTGCTTCAAACTTAAGTTCATTCTACCGTCTTCGTCGGAGAAAATACGGTAATTAGTCATCCGCTGAACTAGCCTGTCGGCTTTCACTTTGTCGTCATCCTTAGCCACGCCTAACAATACCAAGAGGCCTTGATTAATCTTACCTATAGTTTGACCATCAACGTCAACCTGTGCCGACTTTACTCTTTGAATTAGGGCGATCATTTAACTTAACTTCTCTTGTTGTATGTATTTTGCCATTTTATCACTGGCTTTGACTAATCCATCTACAATGCCAACTTCAGTACAACTATGCCCTGCTTCTGGGATAATCTCTAACACTCCGTTTTCCCAAGATTGGCTCAACACATAAGCGCCTTCAGACTTACAAACAACATCGTATCGGCCATGAACAATATAACCTGGTACTTGGCTAATGCGGGCAATTTCACTAATGATCTCATGCTCATAGATAAAACTATTATTTGAAAAATAATGCGCCGCTAATAACGCCCCTGCAATAACCTCTTTATTACTTTCTTGCTCTGCGCTTGAGTTCACCTTTAATTTTGAGATACTGCTTTCCCAATGAGCAAACTGTTTTGCCGATGACAACTGCACTAAATCATTATCACCAGTTAACAGCTCATAATAATCAGCTAATAACTCAGGTACTGAGTCTGAATTTTTACCACGAACAAAACGGGCATGCTGCTCAGGAAATATCTGACTAGCGCCAACTTTATCGCCATACAACCATTCTAAATCCTGTTGGCGACCTAAAAATATACCACGTAAAATTAAGCCCAAGACCAAACTCGGATATTCAATGGCGTATATCAAGGCAACAGTTGTCCCCCAACTTCCACCTGCAACTACCCAACGTTTAATATTTAAATGTTGACGAATAACTTCCATGTCTTTAACTAAGTCTGCCGTGGTGTTATTCCAAATTGCATTAATATCTGTTGCACAATGTGGTGTTGATTGCCCACAACCGCGTTGGTCAAATAAAATAATTCGGTAATGCTCTGGATTATAAAAACGTCTATACAGAGGCACTGAACCACCGCCAGGCCCACCATGACAATACACAACCGGAATACCGTCTGGGTTACCAGATTCTTCGACATAAATTTCATGTCCGTCAGACACAGGAACCATATAACTTTGATTTATTTTAATATCAGGAAATAAAGGGCGCATAAATACAGTCATTATCCAAAATTAACAGTGGGTTATCATAAGACCGCACACTGTGAGTGTGAAGTACTTATTCAAAATTTATTTCGAGCAGTATAAATTACTTGCAACAACTGGCTGTACTAGGCGTTATGAAAACAGCCATAAAAAAACCGCTTTATAAGCGGCTATTTTAACAAACAATGATTATGCAATAGTTACGTTAACAACAATTACACTCCATAATTAACACGGTAAGCTTCTACTTTTGGTAAAAATTCAGCGTAGTCCGGATTTTGTTTTAAATACGACACTAGGTCAGCCAAGGTAACAATAGAGATAACCTTAGTATTAAAGTCACGTTCTACTTCTTGAATAGCAGACAGTTCTGCTTTGCCTTTTTCTTGGCGGTCTAATGCTATTAACACACCAGACAAGTCAGCACCTTGCTCTGCAATGATCTCCATTGATTCACGAATTGCAGTACCAGCCGTAATAACATCATCAACCAACATGATATTGCCTTTAAGCTCAGCGCCTACCAAACTGCCGCCTTCACCGTGCGTTTTTTTCTCTTTACGGTTAAAGCAATATGGTGTGTCTACATCGTGATGATCTGCAAGTGCAACTGCAGTCGTTGTCGCAATTGGAATGCCTTTATATGCAGGGCCAAATAACACGTCAAATTCTATTTTTGAGTCAACAAGTGCAGCCGCATAAAAACGACCTAAACGCGCTAAATCACGACCTGTATTAAACAAACCAGCATTAAAAAAGTAAGGGCTAGTACGGCCAGACTTTAACGTAAATTCACCAAATTTTAACACCTGCTTTTCTAATGCAAATTCAATAAATTCAATTTGATAATCTTTCATTTTCAATTCCTAAATACTGTAAGCTGTAAGCTGTAAGCTGTAAGCTGTAAGCTGTAAGCTGTAAGCTGTAAAAAGCATGTCTAAAGCGAGTACTGACGTCAAGCTTTTGCTTTGCTTTTAACTTATGGCTTATGACTGCTCTTAAGCTAACGCTTTTTTCTGCTCATCTATTAATTCTTTAATTGCATGTTTGGCTAAACTTGTCATCTCATGCATTTCATCAAAAGTGAATGGTTCTTCTTCTGCTGTACCTTGCACTTCAATTAAACGGCCATCTTCTGTCATCACCACGTTCATATCTGTTTCAGCTTCAGAGTCTTCAACATACTCTAAATCAGCAATTGGCGTCCCTTTGTAAACACCAACTGATATTGCTGCAATAAGGTGCTTAAGTGGATTCGCTTTAACCATGTTCTTTTTCAACATGTAATTAATAGCGTCAACCAAAGCAACACATGCACCAGTGATAGACGCAGTACGTGTACCACCGTCTGCCTGAATAACATCACAATCTATTGTTATAGTGTTCTCGCCAAGTATTTTTAAATCAACCGCTGCACGTAAAGAACGAGCAATTAAACGTTGAATTTCCATTGTACGGCCTGTTTGTTTACCACGTGCAGCTTCACGTTGATTACGAGTATGCGTAGAACGCGGTAACATGCCATATTCAGCATTAATCCAGCCTTTGCCCTGCCCTTTCATAAAGCGCGGCACACCGCTTTCTACAGTGGCAGTACAAAGTACTTTAGTGTCGCCAATTTCAATTAACACCGACCCTTCGGCATGGGCTGTAAAGTTACGAGTAATAGTAACTGGACGAATTTGAGATGTGGTTCTGCCCCTTGGCCGCATATAGACCTCTATCTAGTAAACTTTACCAAGTCTGTTATTTAAGACTCAGCTTAATATTTATGACTGATGAAATTAGCAGCATTATAAGGAATTCAAACAATGTCTGCATTGATAATTTGTTCTTATGAGATATAAACCGTTAATTAATCACCGGTTTACATTAACAATACTCACAATCGGCAAAAGCTGATTACAAAAAAGGTGCAAATAAATGCACCTTTTGTTTTTCATAAAGCTTAGCGATTAATCGCGGCTTCCACGATTAGATGGACGAGAACGACCAGCATCACGTTGTCCACGATGACCTTCACCGCCACGACCACGGCTTGCGCCACCTTCACGTCCGCCATCACGACGAGGACGAGCTGGACGGTCATCACGACCAACACCTTCTCCACCACGAGGATCTACTTTTAAATCCAGCGCTTGATTACGAATGCGAGTTTGTTTCAACTGTTGTTGTACTTCCGCAGGCATATCAGCTGGTAATTCAACCACTGAGAAGTTAGGCATAAGTTTGATGTTACCAATAAACTTAGAGCTTAAGTTTGCTTCGTTTGCGATAGCGCCAACGATATCTCTTGGCGTTGCACCATGTTCACGGCCAACTTCAATACGATACGCTTGCATTTTAACGCCAGGATCTCTTTCTGTACGAGGACCGCGTTCGCCACGATCTCTGTCACGTCCACCACGCTCACCACGGTCTCTGTCGCGTCCGTTTCTTTCACGTCCACCACGGTCGCCACTTTTATCATCAGCGTTGCTGTGTCCAGGCATACTACGGCCTGTTACTTGTAACGGTGTTTCTTGTTGAGCTAAGTACGCTAATGCACCAGCAACTTCAGAAACGTCCATTTCGTGTTCAGCAGCAAAATCAGCCGCTAACTTGTTGAAGAAATCTAAATCTTGAGAACCTAACGCATCTGCCATTTTTTCTTTAAAGCCAGCAACACGCAATTGTGTAACTTCTTCGTTTGAAGGCGCTTCGTAAGGTAAAATAGTTTGTTTAGTTTCACGTTCAATTGTTTTTAATAAACGGCGCTCACGTGGAGATGCAAACAAGATTGCATTACCTTTACGTCCCGCACGGCCAGTACGACCAACACGGTGAACATAAGACTCAACATCGTATGGTAAATCGTAGTTGATAACGTAAGTTACACGTTCAACGTCGATACCACGAGCAGCAACGTCTGTTGCAATGATGATATCTAAACGACCAGATTTTAATGACTCGATACACTGTTCGCGATGAGATTGATTCATATCACCATTAAGTGCAGCAGCTGCGTATCCGCGTGCTGATAATTTGTCAGCAAGCTCACCAGTACTTTGACGAGTCTTAACAAAGATGTTCATGCCTTCAAATTGGATTAGCTCCAATATGCGCGTCAATACATCTAGTTTTTGATTGTTATTAACAATCCAATACTGTTGAGTAATGTTTGAGTGGCTAGCCGTTTTAGGCTTAAT
>JAWUWS010000056.1:0-9180 GCA_034111705.1 Psychrosphaera sp. | reverse complement strand
AGTTGCGGTTGATATGCCCGTTTTATTAAACTAATTTGACTTTTGTACACCTGATTTAGCATCCTCATCAATGCAGGATCTTCTGGCTGATTTTGTAATGCTTTTATAAGCGACTTTTCTGCAAGCTCTAACTCAGCCATTGAAGTTTGCCAATTATCCACAAGAGGCTGGTTCAAATTAACGTGCTGCAATAACTGTTTCTTTTGAATATCGTAACTTGCGACCAACGGATTCAACCACTGAGTATTAACTAAATTAGCACTATTTTTTAAATCAGTAGAACTTATCCAAAGCCCTAACACCAGAGCAACTGGAGCAAACGCGGCAGCTACTTTGCCAAACTGCTGCCAACTCAAATTAGTTTCATGACTAATTTGCTGTGGTGTTTTTGCAATCGCTTGTTCAATGCCAGCCCATAAATCCCTTTCGGGTGTTAACTCTTTTGGCAACTCTTGCGCTTGAGTTAACACATCTTTCTCTTCGATATTGTTTCTCATAACGTTACCTATCCAATTCTGAATTAATGCTTATTTGTAATAATTGCTTAGCTCTATGGTATTGCGATTTACTAGAGCCAACTGCAATATTTAATTCTTTGCTTATTTCTTCATGACGCCAACCTTCCACAGCAAACAATACAAACACAATTTTGGCTTGCTCTGGCAGTTTGGCTATATGCTTATCTAACCCACTACGACTTAAGTCATAATTTGTTAGTTCGTCATTGGTTTTTAAATTTTCCAGCTCTATTTCATTTTGAGCATACGAGCCAAACCACGAACGCCACCAAGCTTTTTGTTTACGCATATGACTTATTGCTACATTACTTGCGACAGAGTGTAGCCAAGTAGAAAACTTACTATCACCTCTGAAGTTATGAATTTTTTGCCAAATTTGTACAAACACTTCCTGAGTAATATCTTCAGCAATTTCACGATCACCTGATAAACGTAAGCTTAATGCATAAACACGTTTGCCATGAATATTGTAGAGTTTTCTCAACGCCGACTGCTCACCCCGTTTTAATTGGGCAACGATCAAATCGTCTTGCTCTACTTTATTGGTATGCTCTTGAAACTGTTCTGGAGCAATCACATTTGATGACACAAGTAAGTTCTCTTTGCCGAATTAAATTAGTTGATGAGTTAGTATGATATGAAGTGCAAAAGGTTTAAAAGAAAATAATTATATTTTTATCGAAGAAACAAAAAAGGGGAATGGTGTAGTTAAAATCACAAAAAAAAGGCATAAAAAAAGTGGCTGAGAAGCCACTTCTTTAAGAATTAGAAAATTTATGCTAATTCAACGTTTGCTGCTTGCAAACCTTTTTGACCGTCTTCAACTTCGAAAGAAACCGCTTGGCCTTCTTTTAAAGTTTTGAATCCGTCACCAGCGATAGCACGGAAATGAACGAATACGTCCTTGCCGCCATTATCTTGAGTAAGAAATCCGTAACCTTTCTCTTCGTTGAACCATTTAACTGTACCAGTCGATTTAGACATATAAACCTCGATTTAAATTTACTTTTTAGGACACGACATGTGCCGACATTATCTTCATAGGGAAATATTAAATTGCGATGTAACTTATGGAAGGATAACGTCTCAATATCGACCAAAAAATTGAGTCTAGAGGTTTATAAACACATGAAGCAAATAACAATATTAAATATGTCTCTGTAAAGACAAAGCAGATAATAGCACATTTATTTAATAAAGCTCATTAAATGTCCATCATAAATGCAATTATTTTAAAGTTTTTTGTTCCTTTTACAGAAATAGATAAAATAATAGTCTGCCAGTTAATTTTTTAAACATTATTCACTCAACGATAGATAAACAGTACTTATAAATGTTTTTAGTGAGCATATATATGACTCCATTTATTCTTTTTCTTTAAGATCTTTTCTTAACTCAGAGCGACTTACTATTGCTTTTTGAGCATCAACCGTTAACTTTTGCCAACCTGTTATTTCGTTAATATGGCGAAAACATCCGACACATATATCCTTATCATCCAAGCAGCATTGTCTAATACATGGGGACTCAATCATTAAGCATCTACTTTTACTATTATCATCATCGATTTTAATCCATTTATTCTAATAAGATTTTTGCTTATTATTACACAATCAGATTAAAGGAGAATTATATGTTTACTGTTATTTTTGGTCGCCCGGCGTGTCCATATTGCGTAAGAGCTAAAGAGATTGCCGAACAACTTACTGAAAAACGTGACGATTTCAACTTCCGTTACGTCGATATTCACGCTGAAGGTATTAGCCAAGCTGATCTTGAGAAGACTGTTGGCAAACCGGTACAAACAGTTCCACAAATATTTATCGACCAAGAGCATATTGGTGGCTGTGATGAATTTGAAGCTTATGCAAAAGCCAATTTAGATTTATATTAAACCTAAATGGGGTCAGCCTATAATTAATTTATGAGCTGGCCTTCTCTCATATAAATAAAACATTAGATTTTAAAAATCCATTCCCTAACCTGCCAATACATTTTTCAACATTTGTTGCTTAAACTATATTTATTAGTCTTTAGACCACTTATAATGCACGCCATATTGAATAGTACAGTGCACTCATTACATGCGATTTCCCGGCCGTAGAAAACACAAACATTACTTTCCTGTTGATAAAAAAGACCCGCTAACCAATAAGTTAACAACAGAAGTAGAGTTAAAACATCCTTATATTGTAGGTATGGATCAAACCATTGTTGATATCGAAGCACATGTTCCAGAAAGCCTGCTAACACAATTTAAGCTCACAAAAGGCTTATCTCAATTAGTACCAAGTGATATTGCTGAAGCCTTATATCAATATATTGATAATAACGATTTAATCATTGGACAACATGCTGGCGGCACTATTGGCAATACAATGCACAACTATTCTGTATTAGCGGACGATCGTTCAGTGCTTTATGGGGTAATGAGTCAAAATATAAAAGTTGGTAATTATGCTTATCAATATCTGTGCAATACGTCATCAAAAGTAGATTTACAGCATCTGCAACCAGTAAACGGTGCCATTGGCAGAGCATTCACCTTGATCACTGAAGATGGTGAGCGCACTTTTGCCATCGACTCTGGAAAAATGAATCGACTAACACCAGATTTTATTGATGAAGATTTAATTAAGAACTCTTGTGCTTTTGTCATCAGTGCTTATTTTACTCGCTGCAGTGGCGAAGATACATTAGATAAAGCAGCATTAAAGGCAATTGAATACGCTAACAAACATGAAATACCAGTAGTGCTCACATTAGGCACTCGGTTTATGATTGATGAAAAACCATTATGGTGGCGTGATTTTATTAAAAAGCATGTGCAAATATTGGCAATGAATGAAGAAGAAGCCGAAGCACTTGTAGGCACAACAGATCCATTATTAGCCGCAGAAGCAGCTTTAGACTTAGCTGATTTAGTATTATGTACTGCAGGTCCTCAAGGTTTGTATATGGCAGGTTACACTGATGATAAATTCAAACGTGAAACTCAATATCCATTATTACCAGGTAGCCTTTCTGAATTTAATAGGTATGAATATTCAAGGGCTATACCACAAAACAAATGCGCTAACCCGATAAAAGTCTATTCTCATATCGCACCTTATCTGGGCGGGCCTGACAAAATCAAAAATACTAATGGCGCTGGAGATGGAGCATTAGCGGCTGTACTTCACGACTTAGCATCAAATGCTTATCACTCGATGAACGTACCAGAATCTAGTAAACATACCGTTCCAGCAATCACCTATTCCTCTTTGGCGCAAATATGTAAATACGCTAACCGAGTAAGTTTTGAAGTACTGTCACAAAGCTCACCTCGTTTGTCAAAAGGCTTACCCGAAAGAGAGGACAGTTTAGAGCAAGACTATTGGCATTAAGTTTCAGTTTCAAATTGAGCTAGATTCCAAGACTCGATAAGCAGATACAAAAAAGCCTTTGTTTACACCTTAATATTATAAGTGTAAACAAAGGCTTTCTTTTTTTAAGTCGTTTTTTTATAGCCCTTCATAAGAAAAGAGCTATTTATACAAAGCTTATAACTGAGGCCCTGCAGCAACAAGTCCTTTACCTTCATCGTTATCAGTAAACTGAACAAAGTTGTCGATGAACAAGCTTGCTAGGTTTTCTGCTTTTGACTGCCACTGTGAGATATCTTGATAAGTATCACGAGGATCCAAAATATTAGTATCACAATTAGCTAGTTCAGTTGGTACTTCTAAATTAAATATTGGAATTATTTTTGTTGGAGCTTGCTCTATTGAACCATCTAATATTGAATCGATAATAGCACGAGTATCTTTAATCGAAATACGCTTACCGCTACCATTCCAACCAGTGTTAACTAAATAAGCTTCCGAACCAGCCGCATTCATACGTTCAACTAGTACTTCCGCATATTTTGTTGGGTGCAAGGTTAAAAACGCTTTACCAAAACATGAAGAGAATGTTGGAACAGGCTCCGTAATACCACGCTCAGTACCTGCTAACTTTGCAGTAAAGCCCGATAAAAAGTGATATTTAGTTTGCTCATCCGTCAATTTAGAAACTGGCGGTAATACTCCAAATGCATCTGCTGTTAAGAAAATAACTTTTTGTGCGTGACCTGCTTTTGATACTGGTTTTACAATGTTATCAATATGATTAATTGGGTAAGACACTCGTGTATTCTGAGTTACAGAGCCGTCAGTAAAGTCAATCTTACCATTTTCATCAACGGTGACATTCTCTAATAGAGCATCACGACGAATTGCATTATAAATATCTGGCTCACTTTCTTTATCTAGGTCGATAGTTTTAGCGTAACAACCGCCTTCAAAGTTAAACACGCCGTTTTCATCCCAGCCATGTTCATCATCACCAATCAATTCACGTTTTGGATCAGTTGATAACGTTGTTTTACCCGTACCTGATAAACCAAAGAATATTGCAACATCGCCTTCTTTACCTACATTTGCAGAACAATGCATTGATGCCATGCCTTGCAAAGGAAGGTAATAATTCATCATCGCAAACATGCCTTTTTTCATTTCGCCACCATACCAAGTGCCACCAATGATCTGCATTTTTTCAGTAAGATTAAATACCGTGAATACGTCTGAATTTAACCCTTGCTCTTGCCAATTAGGGTTTGATGTTTTTGAACCGTTCATTACAACAAAGTCAGGTTCACCATAAGTTTCTAATTCTGAATCTGTAGGGCGGATAAACATATTTTTAACAAAATGCGCCTGCCATGCTACTTCTGTAATAAACCGTACTTTTAGTCGTACTTTTTCATTGGCTCCACAAAAAGTATCGACAACAAATAACTTTTTACCTGACAGTTGCTTGCTCACTAGACCTTTAAGGTCTTGCCAAATTTCTTTTGAGATAGGTTTATTATCATTTGGAGCTGTTTTAGAGTTCCACCACATTGTATCTTTGGTGATCTCGTCTTCTACTATAAATTTATCTTTTGGTGAACGGCCTGTAAAAATCCCAGTGCTAACATTAATTGCACCTAATTCAGTCACAACACCCTTCTCATAACCACTTAAGCTAGGATTAGTCTCTTCTTCATACAGCACATCGTATGAAGGATTGTATATAACTTCATTAACATCTGTTATGCCGTACTGCGATAAATCTATATTTTTAGCCATTTAAGTTCACCAAATAATAGTTAAATTCAAAAAGGAAATCTGTATAGATAAATGGGGCCATAATTAATCCTACTTATCTATAAAGACTAAAACGCTAATCAAATACACTATATTGTGACTTAATTAGTCCTAGAATTATGTCTTGAATCGCATTCTAACGTAATTACTCCATTTTTTGTAGCCTGTTATGTAAGTTTTACAAATGAATTACGAAATAATTAATTTATCTCTTAAATACAACAAGTTAATTGTGTAATTAAATACTAAAAATTTACAAATCCCTCTTACAGTTAGATAATAACCAGCCAGACTTGTGTTTTCCGTTCTAAAATTTGATGGTGGAGAGCTGTATTGTTTTTTATAAGGTTATCTAGAAAAAACTCATCTTACCATTCGTATGTTGTGATCAATTCTATTAAACTTATGTTATATCTATCTTCTTATACATTCGGCTAATCACTGACCTTCCTTATTGGAAAAAAATGCTAAATAAACAACAAATTAAACAAACCTTAAAACTAGGTTGGCCAATATCATTACAGAATATATTGGTTACTCTGTTAAGCATGATTGACGTAGTTATGGTAAGTCATTTAGGTGACACAGCCATCGGTGCTGTTGGCCTAGGTAACCGTGTCATGTTTGTGGTTATGGTGATCATTTTAGGGCTTAGCTGGGGAGTTGGTATATTAGCCGCGCAATATCATGGCGCGGGGCAAACAAAAAGGATCCGGTTAAATATTCTTATCGGCAGTATTTACGCAATTATTGCGTTAATACCTATTATTGTTTTAAACATCTTTTATGCCGACTCTATTCTTGCATTGGGCACAGACAATAAAGAAGTGATATCTTTGGGGCAAAGTTATTTATGGATAACCATGCCAAGCGTTATCTTTGTTGCGATCACTCAAGTCATTGAAAACGCCTTACGCAGTATCAACCAAGTTAAATTGCCGTTAATTTTTAGTATCGTGTCCATTATCCTTAACGTTATTTTAAATTACTGGTTAATCAATGGCGGTTTAGGTGTTGAAGCTATGGGCGTATCTGGAGCTGCATTAGCCACTACATTATCTAGATTATTTCAAATGCTCATTCTGCTGGCCATCTTAAAATACATTAAACATGAACTTTCTGTAAAACGATCTGATTTTACCTTATTAAACAATAAAGCTGACTGGATTAAATTATTAAAGCTGATTTCACCTATTATGCTTAGCTCTGGCGTTTGGTCTTTAGGTACATTCTGTTACCAACTTATATACAGCCGCATGGGTATTAATGAACTTGCAGTTATTAGTATGTTATTGCCCATTGAAGCCTTAATAGTATCGTTATTTTTTGGTATAGCTTCTGCGTGCTCAATAATGGTAGGACAGCATCTTGGAGCGAACCGTAAAATAGAGGCATGGAATACGGCAAAAACATTTGCATTATTTTCTCCTTTTATTGCTATGTTTGTTGGTTTGCTTTTATTACTCACCCAAGAGTATATTTTATTACCGTATCAAGGGGCATCAGCTGAATCTTTAGCGTTAGCTAATCAGGTCTTCTTGGTGATCACATTATTGTCTTGGATGAAGGTAATTAATATGACATTGGCAATGGGAGTGCTACGCGCAGGAGGAGATAACAGGTTCTGCTTAATAACAGATACAACCGCTATGTGGTGTATTGCATTACCATTAACGTTTTTAGCGGCATTTTATTGGGAACTAGCATTTGTATACGTTGTATTAATATCTTATTCAGAAGACTTAATTAAAGCCTTTATGTTTGGTATTCGAGTTAAAAACAAACGTTGGATGAACAACTTAACTTAGTTATAACCAAAGTAAAAACCTCAATATTTATAACGGTAAAGATGCACTAAAGTGATTTTTCGCATACAAGGTCAACTCTTGTTTAGCATCGCCAAATTGACTTAACTTGAACACATTATTTTGCTCTGGTAAAAATTCAAAACTATTAATTTCTACTGACAATTCATGGGCATTACGTGGAATTTTACCAATCTTCATAATGATGTTTATAAACTTATCGTCTAAAACCATGCCTTCTTCACCCAGAGCCATCGGGTATGCTCCGTACTGTAACTTAACGGTATTACGTATATACAAGGCTAAATATTGTTTGATTTCTCCATCAGTTAACTCTTTTCCAGCTAAGTTAGGAAAATATTGATGCAAGGCAGGTTGTACTATTTGATTTGGGATTGTGATCTGTAAAGTGCTATCGCTTTGATCAAAGTTCGCATGAAAAACGGCAAGATTTGTTTCATTGCTACTTGCCGTTGCGGATACAACTGTTGCCACTAAAGCAAGGTTAGCTAGTACGTTTTTCATTAAAGCCATGTTAATACTCTTTGTTATCAATTAATTAACTTACACTTACATTTCATCAAGCGATAATAAATTAATATTTTAATCTAATTAAAAGAATTCAATGCAATTAACATGCGCAACAAAATAGACAATGGATATTATGTATTTAGAACGAAAACGTTAAAGAAAATAATTGTAAACAAGCGGGATGACAACTGATAACAAAGTTCATCTTTGTGTGGCGTAATGACTAAGACATTATTTGCTAAATTAATATCTTAGTCATTTTAATTTTTTATTCTGCTCCTTCCGCTTTTTTAGCTTTAAATAAATACGCAATACCAATTCCTGACACAAAGCCCCAGAAATGAGCCGCCCACGATATATAAGGCAGCATATTAAACAATGATAGCAAAGCACCACCGAACAGAACAAAAGATAAAATAGCACCAAACCAACTACGCAAACTCGGGTTAAAGTATGCCTGTGTGAATAAAAAGCCAATTAGCGCATACACAAGACCAGAGGCACCGACAACCAATCCACCGCTAGCAAATAACCAAGTTCCTATGCCAGAGCCTAATATACCTAACAGAAGAATAAGTCTAAGTTGCTTACTGCCAACGGCTAACCTAACTAATATAGCCGTACCTAATAGTGAAATACTGTTAGATATGATATGTCCAAAACCGCCGTGTAAAAAAGGTGAGAATATAATTCCAATCAGGCCAGACAAAGAACGAGGACGTATACCGAATACATTTAAGCTTACAAATGGGATGAGAAGATCAATTAAAAATATCGCCCACATTATCGCTAATAATATAAGAATATCTCTTGGTAAAAATTTATTGACTATTGTTTGGCTCATTTTTAACCGCTCACTCTTCTTTTAACAATTTAATAATATCAACCAGTGCATCTTGCTCTACGTTTAGCACTTCTATGATGGCCACAAACAAATCGGCAGAAAACATACCCTTACTTACTTTACTGCGCAAATTCTCTGGCGTCATGAGCAAACCGTGCTCTGCTAATTTATCAGCAAGGTCATTGTATTTTAATCCTTTTAACATCATAGCGGAACGAATGTAACGTGCTATTGTCTGTTTGTAAGGTGTCATTGCTTTACGGTTTTTGACGCTTTGATTTTGATCCATTACATTAGCTCTCGGTTTTGCCTGA
>JAWUWS010000055.1:0-17160 GCA_034111705.1 Psychrosphaera sp. | reverse complement strand
CAATATTTAATGCTAAAGTAAAAAATGATAATTTGTTGATATATATAATAAAGTTTGGAAAAAAATTGTCGATATAAATAGTAGAGTTATAAGCTAGTTTTTTTGTTTAGCTATAAATATATGGTTAAGCTAAACGTCCCTTTCGAGAGAGTAAAATATGTCGAGACGAAATCAATCAATTGTAGATGAAGAAGTAACATTGAATCAGGAAGATGAACTCGTTTCTACAACTGATCTACGTGGAGTTATTACATATTCAAACGATGTTTTTTGTAACATTTCTGGTTATAAACTTGATGAGCTTGTTGGTGAAAATCACAATTTAGTACGTCACCCTGACATGCCGCATGCTGCTTTTAAAGACTTGTGGAATAATCTGAAGGCAGGAAGAAATTGGCGAGGGGCGGTAAAAAATCGTTGCAAAGACGGTCGTTATTATTGGGTCGATGCCTATGTCACGCCTATTTTCGAAAACGGTGAATTAGTTGGCTATCAGTCAGTTCGAGTTAAGTTAGCGGATAAAGATAAAGATAGTGCAATCGAAGCTTATAAAACGCTAAACCAAGGAAAAAAAATAGAAAGTTGGTATTTAGCATTAACGAATAGACATATGTTATTTATGCTATTTAGCATTATTGGCTTAGCTGGGACAGCTCTAGTATCTATTTGGTTTGCTTTACTATTACCTATCTTACCTTTTGTTATTTATTATGATGAACTAGTGACAACCCCTAATTATTTAAAAAAATTAAAGTCTGAATATGACAGTGCATCAAGATGGGTATTCTCTGGAACCAAAGCGCATAGTGTTGCTGATTATCATATAAAGCTTCAACGAGGAAAAGTTAGAACTATTCTTGGACGTGTTATAGATAATGCTAATGTATTAAGTCGCGGTGTTTCAGTGTTAAACAATGCAGCTCTTCAGTCTAAGCAAGGTGTTGAAAAACAAACAGATGAGTTACACCAAGTTTCAACAGCCGTAGAAGAGATGGTTGCAACGATTTCGGAGGTAGCTCAAAATACGACAAGTACCTCAGAGAAAGTACACCAAGCACATGGTGATTGTGAGAAAGCTACGCTTTCTATGACTACGACGATGGAGCAAGTATCAGCATTAGCAGATGATGTGGCTAAATCCTCTACATCCGCAGCAGAATTAGCAGAAGAAGCTGAAAAAATTGGTTCTATTATGCAAGAAATTCAAGGGATAGCTGATCAGACTAATTTATTGGCATTAAATGCAGCTATTGAAGCGGCTCGAGCCGGTGAACACGGGCGAGGTTTCTCAGTTGTAGCTGATGAAGTTAGAGCATTATCTAGTCGTACTCATGGTGCAACAGAACAGATTCATAAATCTATTAATGAGATCCAAAGTACGTTACGAACATGGTCAGAAACTATGGCCCAAGGGAAAGAGGCTGCAGAGCTCTGTGTTGCGGACACTCAATTAACTCAAGATGTGGTTACCGAAGTCTACAAGGCGATAACAGACATCGCAGATTTAACTGTACAGATATCAACTGCTGCGGAAGAACAGAATGCAGTATCATCAGAAATAAGTAAAAATATCGTTAATATAAGTGATGCATCAATTGAAAACTTGGAGCAAGCAAAAACGGTTGAGTTTGAAGCTGAAGCTATAAAGCGTCGCACCAGTAGATTAAAATCGTTAGGTACATCCTTTCAATAAAAAAGTAAGTTTCAAATTAATACAAGCCTGATTTAAATCAGGCTTTTTATCTATTTTATATCGATATGTAGTAATGAACCTATGAATATGGCTGCCTGTAGATTTATACGCCCTAAATCACACAAGGTGGTGTTAAATATTTACTAATTGAACGTATTATAAAATATCTCATTTCCCTTATAAGTTGAAACTCATAAGAGGCTGTATAAACTGAATTACCTCCTTTGATTATTAGCGAAAGTTAACACCATGAAAATCACAATAATATCCGGTAGTACTCGTCTAGGCTCAGCTTCTATTAATGTCTCTAAATACTTACAAAGTCAGTTAAACGTTATAACCGACACGATTGATATAAACTTATTTGATTTAGCAAGGACCAATCTTCCAATGTGGGATGAAGAGACTGACTTAAGTCTGTTAGAACAAGAAACAACACAACTTCATGAAGCGGATGGCTTTGTTTTTGTTATACCGGAATGGCACGGAATGGTACCTCCTGCGGTTAAAAATTTATTTTTCTTATTTGGCTCGGTATTTAGACATAAACCCGCGTATTTAGTTACTACGTCTGCGGGGTCTGGTGGTCGTTATCCAATTTCTGAAATGCGCATGTCGACATACAAGAATAGCTTTATAAATTATATTCCGGTAAATACGGTTATTGATCGAGTTAACGCTACAATTTCAGAACACGGCGAATATATAGCGGAAAAACAATTTGTTGCTAACCGTTGTGATGAAGGGTTACGAATTTTAGTGGAGTATACAAAAGCATTTACACTAATCCGAAATAGTGAAATAGTCTTAGAAAAACGTTTTCCTAATGGTGTTTAGTTAATGATCTTTTTCGCTAAGATATTATTTAATCTGTTATTCCATTGTTTAAATAAATCTTATTTACAGTATTCATTGCTATTAAATAAAAGAGGGATGTTATGAGTGATTTTTATACGTTAAAAGCAACAAGCCTACAAGATCAAGAGATTGATATGGCGAGTTATAAAGATAAAGTTGTTCTTATCGTTAATACAGCAAGTAAATGTGGTTTTACATACCAATATGAAGGCTTGCAGAAATTACATAATAAATACAAAGACCAAGGTCTAGTTATTTTAGGCTTCCCATGTAATCAATTTGGTCAACAAGAGAAGGGCAGTTCAGATGAAATTTCTGAGTTTTGTCAAATCAATTATGGTGTTGATTTTCAAATGTTCGAAAAAATTGATGTTAATGGTGATAATGAGCACCCTATTTATACATATTTAAAACAGCAAAAATCTGGCTTTTTGGGCAACAAAAAAATTAAGTGGAACTTCACTAAATTTTTGATTAATAAACAAGGCGAAGTCGTTAAGCGTTTTGGCTCAACCACTAAACCAGAAAAATTAGAGTCGACAATTAACAAGTTATTATAGATATAACTATTTGACCTGCTCTACTGACAGAACATTTATTGACATAAAAAACGCCAACTAAAAAGTTGGCGTTTTTATTTTTCTGAATATTAATTCAAATTTTATAATCTGAACTGGTCAACAGATTGTCGCAATTCTTCAGCTAACTTAGCAACTTCCTGTGAAGAGAGTTCGGTTTGATGAGCGCCTGTTGCGGTTTCTTCTGCAATGGTCACGATAGACTCTAAACGTTCACTAATCTCAGAGCTAACTTGATTCTGCTCTCTTGCTGCCGATACAATTTGCTCACTCATATCGTTAGCTTGATGCACAGAGTCTGTTATCCCTTCAAGGGCTAAGGTTGCTTGCTCTGCTTGTTCAACACATTTTTCAGCTTGAACTTTACTATTTTTCATAACTGATACTGCTGAGTTTGAACCACTTTGTAATTGTTCAATCATACTCTGAATTTCTTCAGTGGACTGTTGTGTTTTACTAGCTAGAGTACGAACTTCGTCGGCTACAACCGCAAATCCTCGTCCATGCTCCCCAGCTCTAGCCGCCTCAATAGCTGCATTAAGTGCTAACAGGTTAGTCTGGTCGGCTACACCTCGAATTACGTCTAATATACCGCCTATTGCTGCACTGTGTTGATTAACTTCATTAATCACGTTAGATGCTTGATCAATTTCACTAGCCAATTGTAATATCGTTTGCTTATTTGTTGCGGAAATTAGTTTAACTTTTTCAGCATCTTCATCCGCATGAGTTATATCAGACAATGCTTCATTTGCTCTTTCCATTACAGATTCAGATGTACTGGCCATTTCAGAAGTTGCCGTTGCAGCCTGTTCGACTTGTGAGCGTTGTTCGTTAACTGCCAAGGTAGATTCTTTAACCACCATAGATGTTTCTTCGGCTGCGGTAGCTAATTGATTTGAGCGGTTAACAATACCGTTAATTAAGTCTCTTAAGCTGTCGATTAATGTATTACAGTTTTTAGCTAATGTGCCAAACTCGTCAGTAGCTGAATCGTCCAGTTTATTGGTTAAGTCACCACTTGAAACGATATTAAGTATTCTATTTACTTCTGATAATGGACGGGTAACACGAATAACCGTTATATAAGCAATTCCAATAGAAAGAATCACAGCCAATACCATAACAAACCAAGTACTTGATACGCCATCACTTACATCTTCACTCAACTCTGTTTTCATTATAGCTAGTTGCTCTTTAACCACTTTAGCCAAACTTGCTAATGATGTTAATCCATTTTGAATTTCTAAATTAGTTTCTTCTAATAATTGATCCGTCATTTCTAACTGATCTAACCATGATAATTTTAGTTTTTGGATTGAGTTGTTACTAGATAATAAGTTATTAACCACATCCAGTTGCTCTATTACGTCATTAAACCCTTCAACGTCTGAGTTACCGACAAGCTCTATAAGTTTTTCTGTAGATGTTTTAACACTTTCTTGGGTGTAAGCTAATTCTTTTATAATGAGGGTTACTGTTAGCTTTTTGGTTTCTTTTGTAATATCGGTGACAGCGCTGATGACACTCACCATATTACTTTCTAGGTTAGCTGCAATAATTCTAGCTTCTGGATTAGTTTCTTTTAAATTATTTAAGTCGATAAAATCAAGAATGTAAGTTGCAGCATCATCTGCCGCCATTTCAGTATCTTCAAAGGTTGAAATGATTTTTTGACCTAACGCTAAATACTGTGTTTTTGATTTGGATAATAAACTGACTTTTTCTTTAAATACTGAATAACTATTTCTTACGCTAGGTAAGGCCTCTGAAAGTAATTCATCTTGCGATACTATTTCGGACAGTAACGCTAAGTCAGCATCAAATTCAGCAGACTGGATGTTAAATGCAGCTGATGATTTTTCTATCATAGCTTGATCAGTTGCATAAAACTCAAGTAATGCGGTTTTGCTCATCTCAAGGAATTTTTGTTGCAATTTTGCGCTTGTATCTAATGCTGGAACTGAAACTTGATTAACTTGAGTGGTAGACTCTGAAATTCCATTTAATACCGATACTGAGTTAATGCCTAGAAATAATAATAAGATCGACGTGATAGTAAATCCGCCTATTACTCTCATAGCAATGGTTAAGTTCATAATAGCTCCAATATCGTAAAATTTATCACTTCTTTGATAGCTCTATCGGCACCAAAAGAAATTAATTTAGGTAATAATTAATAATATTATCATGTAATTATACCTTTGTGAGTAATCTGTTATTTTTAGTCTTGTTTATTTGAAATTATGTACTATACGCTGGTATTTTAAAACGGGTTTGTTTGGTTAATTCATATACCGTTAGATATTGTCCCCAAACGTACCCAGTGTCTAGTGCAATGATATTTTTATTATTAGTTTTACCCATTAAAGAAGCCCAATGTCCAAAGAACCATTTGTTTTGATTGAACCTTTTTTTATCGTACTCAAACCAGGGTTGTAACGTATTATCAGTTAATTCTTGTGGAGAAAATTTAGAGTTGAATTCTAAATGACCACTTAATGAGCAAAATCGCATACGAGTAAATGCATTGATAGAATATTTTATTTTGTCTATATCTGTAAGGTTGGCATTCCATTTAGTTGGTTTTTTGCCGTACATGGAAGGGAGAAATTTAACATAGTCTTTAGAGCTTAAAATATCTTGCACTTGTTGAGACCAATAAATAGCATCTTCAACTTGCCAATCAGGTGCTAAACCAGCGTGACTCATATAACCAGAATGGTCGGGTAGTTCTAATAATAAAGGCTGACAACGAAGCCAGTTAATATATTTTGATAATTTAGGGCTGGTTAATAAAGGCGTTAATAAATCTTTGGGGTTTTCTTTTTTTATTTTATTGGCAACAGATAAAAAGTGTAAGTCATGATTACCTAATACGGTTTTAACAGAGTCTTGGTTTTTATATAAAAAATTCAGGGTGTCTAACGACTGCGGTCCTCGAGCAATCAGATCACCTGTTAACCAGAGAGTGTCTTTGCTTTTGTTAAACTCGACGGTTGCCAATGCTCGCTTTAGTCCATCAAAGCAACCTTGTATGTCGCCAATAACATAATCAGCCAAGGTAAACCTTAGTGAACCATGTTAGGAACACAAAGGCGAAAGACTGGAATATTCGCTTTATGCTTATTTTTAGCTGGATCTACCATTTCATAGTGTCCTTCCATTGTGCCGACAGGCGTTTCTATTATACATCCACTGGTATAACTATAATGCGCTCCCGGTTTGATGAATGGTTGCTCTCCAACTACACCTGGACCTTGAACTTCTATTTTTTTACCATTAGCGTCCGTAATTAACCAATAACGATTTAGTAATTGCGTTTCTTTATTACTATTATTGGCAATAGTAACGGTATAAGCAAATACAAAACGATGATTTTCCTCATCAGATTGCTCTTCAATATACTTAGTTTTAACTTGAATATTAATCGTCATTATTGCTCTTTTTTTCTTTTTGTTTATCTAGCCATTGAGCAAGTTCAATAAATTGAAGTAGGGTTAAGTTTTCGGCGCGCAGGCCAGGGTCTATACCTAATTCAACTAATACATCTTGGCTGATAATATTACTCAAGCTATTACGTAACGTTTTTCTGCGTTGATTAAACGCTTCTAAACATACAGTGTTAAGTGTCGCAGGGTTAACTTGATTACGTTCATCATGCGGTTTAGGGATTAAACGTATAACTGCTGAATCTACTTTTGGTGGTGGAATAAATGCACTTGGTGGTACTTCTGTAACAGGTATTGTTTTACAGTAGTATTGAGTCATTACACTTAAACGGCCAAATGCTTTGCTATTTGGTGCTGCACACATTCTATTTACTACTTCTTTTTGCAACATAAAGTGCATGTTTTCAATAGAGTCAAGATAGTTATAAAGATGGAATAATAATGGTGTGGAGATGTTATACGGTAAATTACCAAAGATTTTAAATTTTTCACCGGGTTTTATAATTTCATTAAAATCAAATTGTAAAGCGTCACCTTCGTATATGTTTAGTTTTTTTCCGTAAAAAGGGTGTGACTTTAATCTTGCTGCTAGTTCACGGTCTAATTCAACAACATTTAGTTCATCAGTTAACTCTGCAACCGGTTCGGTTATCGCACCTAACCCAGGACCTATCTCTAATAACTTATCACCAACTTTTGGTGAAATAGCTCGTACTATTCGGTCTATAATATCTGCGTCATGAAGGAAGTTTTGTCCAAATCTTTTTTTTGCTTTATGCCCTAAATGAACCCCTTTTTTGGCATTCGTTACTTTTTTCGATGGTCTATGTTTGCTCATTTAGAGGTTCTCATTAGTTTTTCTTTTGCCATTTTTATAGCATGTGTAATAGCAACTTTCATGCTGCCAATATCTGCGTTTCCAGTGCCAGCTAAATCTAGTGCAGTTCCGTGATCTACAGAGGTTCTTATATATGGTAGCCCTAAAGTAACATTAACGGCATTGCCAAATCCTTTGTATTTTAACACAGGTAGACCTTGATCATGATACATAGCTAATACGGCATCAGCATCTTGCAAATATTTTTCTTGGAATAGAGTATCGGCAGGCAGAGGCCCTATTAAATTCATCCCTTGGCTTCTTAGAATATCTAAAGTAGGCTCAATCACTTCAATTTCTTCACGTCCTAAATGTCCTCCTTCGCCAGCATGAGGATTTAAACCACAAACAAAAATTGCAGGGTTTCTAATACCAAATTTTACTTGTAATTCGCTATGTAAAATACTGGTTACTTTGTGTAATCGCTCAGGTGTTATGGCTTTTGATACATACTGCAAAGGGATATGTGTTGTGACTAATGCCACTCTTAAACCTTCGGTCGCCAATAACATGACTACGTCAGATGTATTTGAATGAGTTGCAAAAAACTCAGTGTGACCACTAAACGGAATGCCAGATTGATTAATAATACCTTTATGGACAGGACCTGTCACAACGGCATCATAGATATTGTCCATATTACCTTGGCTTGCGGCTGTTAATGTTTCAACCACATAATGGCCGTTTGCATCATTGAGCTCGCCAGGTATAGCGCGTTCAGCTAGAGCTTGATGAGCTATATATAATTGTCCTGGTACGTGTCTTACAATTGGGTCATTAGCTTGAAAGTCGATGAGCGTTAAAGGTAAACCCAACACTCGAGCTCTATCCCTAATCATCTCTTTATCGGCAATGACAATAAGTTGTGCATCCCACTCTAATTGAGCAACTTGAATTGTAATATCAGGGCCGATACCGCTAGGTTCACCCGGTGTTATGGCTATTCTACTAAGCATATTATTCTGCAATGATCTCTATGTGGGCTTGATCACGAATCTCTCTTAACCAATTTTCAGTTTCTTCTGAAAATTTTCGTTTGTATAGAATTTGATAAGCTTGATCTTGTTTACTTTTCTCTGTGGCATCGGCGGTTCTTTCTTCTATTAGTTGAACAACATGCCAACCAAATTGAGAACGAAATGGTTTGCTGTATTCTCCAACGTTAAGACCAGCTAATTGCTCTTTGAATTTTGGAGCATAAATATCAGGATTAGCCCAACCAAGTTCTCCATTTTTCAATGCTGAGCCTGGATCTTCAGAGTGTTTTTTTGCTAATTCACCAAAGTCGGCTTTACCTTCAGCCACGTCCGATAAAAATTTGTTTAGTATATTTTTAGCTTTATCTTCACTTAAAATAATAGAAGGCTTAATTAATATATGACGAGCTAATACTTCTTTAACTTCTACAGTTTGACGACCACGTATATCTAATATTTTTACAATATGAAAACCTGCGCCTGAGCGAAGTGGACCAATTAAATCCCCTTTCTTTTTACTGCGAACATTTTCTGAAAACAGAGATGGCATTTCATTAATAGCCATGTATCCCCAATCACCACCTTCTAGTGCTTTTGCACCTGATGATGAGGCAATTGCAATTTTCTTGAAGTCACTACCAGTTTCTAATAAAGAGATAACTTTATCAGCAATCACTTTTTTACTGTCTACTTCAGACTGTACAGCTTTGCTTGGAACGGAAACTAATATATGACCAATTTGATATTCTTCTTTACTTGAATTTTCATCCATTAAACCAATAAGTGTGTTTATTTCTTGTAATGAGATATTTACACGTCTGTGAACATTACCACGACGAACTTCATTAAGGGCAACTTCCTCTCTAATTTTTTCACGGTAACGTTCATAGCTTGCTCCGCTTTTTACAATTTCCATTCGCATTTTCTCAACCGTAATCTTTTCGCTTTGCGCTATGTTTTGTAATACAGAGTCAAGGTGAGCGTCACTTATTTGAATGCCCATGTTAGAGGCCATTTGAATCTGTACGCTGTTCAGTACTAAACGGTCAATTGCTTGCGCTCTTAATGCGTTATCAGATGGTAGTGCTTGATTATTTTCTAAAGCCGTACTTTTTACTTCTTCAATAATAGCTTGAATTTCACTTTCTAAAATAACGCCATCGTTTACAACCACAGTTACATGGTCAACTTCTTTAGGTTCCGCGTTAATGTTTGTTGTGACAAATAGACTGCACAATAAAGTTAAACCTATAATTGATTTGTTTATCATTATTTTTCTCTTATATATTTTTAATTTGTTATGAGATAAGGGCGGCGGTAAGCAAAAATACTTTCTGAAAATAAATTTGCAATGCTTGACGATAAATCGCCACCTAATCCACTAATTTTAAAGCTAAAACTAATTCCGTTGTCATATTGAGTATCAGCAGTAGAGCTAATATCTTCACTGTTTAAATCGATTACTATTTGTCGTTTTGCTGCAAGTTGTATACTCCAACAACAAGAACGATATTCAAAACCTATCAATGCGTCCATGTTGATGTCGAACTCTAAATCTCGATGGTAGCTGGCTGCTATAGCCCATGTGGAATTAATTTGATAACTTGCAAACATGCCAGCTTGATTGATCTTCACCCCAGCAACATCATTGGCGTATCTGTGATTGAGCTGAAAGTTTTTATCTTTGGCTAACCAATAATCTAATGAAATAAAACCAGTATCTACCTCTTGGTTTTCTTGATTATATAAAACCCCGCCATCCAATTGCCAGTTATCAGTCAATTGCCCAAACCATTCAACGGCAATTGCCGAGTTAGAGCTAGTGGATGGGTCATTAGTTCCAATTTTATCATTATTAAATTTGAATACTTGACCAAGCCCGAACCTAAATAGCTCTTTATTAGCTTTATTAAATATACTTGTACTGAATCCAATTGTCGCTTGGTTCGCGGCTGAGATATTATCGATGCCTGAATAATTACTATCTCTAAATAATGAAAAATAATCTTCTTTTAATAATTGAGAATCGTACAACTCTATACCTGTTTGATCTACATCTTCTACATAAAGGTACTGAATTTTAGGCTCTAATGTTTGACGAACGTCTTGTTTAAAATAAGTTGTTTCTTTTTCTAACGTAACGCCTGCTAATATCCGAGCTTTTGCTAAATTTCTTGAGATGTCTTGTTCTTCATCTAATACACTATTTTTTTGTTTGTAAAAAGTAGATAAGTAACTCGTACTTGCTAAGAATTGAAACGCGGGTGTATTCCACTGATAAGTAAACTCTGGCGCTAAATGCACTCGTTGGGCTTCGTCGATATCTTTGTAGTCATTTTGGAATAAACTATATTGACTATGCACTAAAAAATTAAAAGAATCAGTTACTTCGTTTGTACTCCAATCAAGGGTCATTTGGATAGGTAAACGATAAGATGGTGTATGCGGACCTAATTCATACATATCTTGAGATAAAAATGAAATATTGGTGTGCTCACCATAATAACTTAATGCCACAAAGTTATTTAAATTGGTATCGGCTTGATGATGATATGCACTAGAGAATTCACTAATATATGAGTCATCACTTAAATCAGTCCATTGTACTTGCATATTCCAACTATTTTGCCAGTTAGACTCATGTTGCCAATAAGTTAAGTATCTTGCACCTAAATCCGGCTCACTTTTATCTTTAGATAAATATTCAAGTTGTACAATGTTATTAGCGTTTTTTGATAAATGACGAAAATTAGATTGTATTAACAAACCACGATCTGACATATATTGGGGCGTTAATGTTAAGTCATAATTCTCTGCTAAATTGAAATAAATAGGCTGCGAGATATAAGTTCCATAATTCGTTGAGTTACCAATTGCAGGAAATAACAACCCAGTCTTACGCTTATCTGATATTGGAAAGGTCAGGTATGGGATATAAATGATAGGGACGTCAGCTATTTTGAAAACAGTGTCCCATGCTTCCCCCCATCCCTTTTCTTGGTTAATTTTAATTTCATCGGCAGAAAATAACCAACTTGTATCGCCTTCAGGGCAAGTCGTAAAGGTTGCTCCTTTTAAATCGAGTTCATTGTTACTTTGTATTGAAAAAGCCTCAGCTTGTCCTCTACCAGCATTAAAACCAAATTGGTAATCTGCGCCTAATAATTCTAAATCTTGACTCGTTTCATCTAGAAAGATAGACAAACCTGTTACGGTTGCTGAACTTGATATCAGTTTTATATTGCCAGTTGCTCTAAATTGATTTGTAACTTCATTATAAATAGCATTATCCGCTTTTATGGTTTGCTCTTGTTGAAATATAATGACATTACCGTTGAATTCAGTGTAATTACCACGGATTAAATCTGCTGTTTGGCTGGTAACGATTACTTCATCTGTTTTTTGATTGAAGTGGTTAAGCTGTGATTTGTTTTGTGATTGTGCAGGCGTCATTTGACACACAGGCTCTGCGTGTATAGAAGTACTTATAAAGAGAAAAGTAATAATAACAAAATTGAATTGACGTAAAAAAGTATAAAAGAGCTTTAATACTATATTTTCGAACAGAGAAGACGACAATTTAACCTCTAAAACCCAAGATGTGAAATAAACAAAAAATGATTAGTATATACGAAATGTTCAACCGTCGAATTCTATCTGATTTTTTTACGCTATACTACGCGCTCCCTGTAATTTAATGAATTTCAGGCGTGATTTATTGATACTGTTGTATTTAATCTAAATTGAAACTTTTAAATATGTACCCATATTGATTAGTGAATAATAAAAATAAACAAAGAGAGTTGTTTTGACTGGTAAAATTGTAGGGGCGTTGTTTGGCTTCTTATTACTAAGAAATATCATAGGCGCGGCGATTGGGTTATATCTTGGTCATCTATTTGACGGTGCAATTAAGCGCTTGGGGAATAAACAAAATGTTGAACAATGGTTATCCAGTGAGGACTCTAAACAAGCGATATTTTTTTATACTACCTTTTCAGTTATGGGCCATGTAGCAAAAGCGAGTGGTAACGTAACACCTGAACATATTCAAACCGCTAATGAGTTTATGGCTCAAATGGGGTTGTCTGCTGAACAAGTTGCTGAAGCAAAAGAAGCGTTTAGAGAAGGGAAGTCGTTAGGGTTTCCAATTAAGAAAAAAATTAGTTTATTTAAACAATATTTTGGTAAGCGTGAAGACTTATGTCAGTTTTTTTTAGAAATTCAAATTCAAACCGCGTACTCAGATTCAATATTAGAGTTAGCTGAGTATGAATTATTACTCAATATAGCTAAACAACTCGGCTTTACTAAACGCCATTTAGGACAATTGATTGTTGTATGTGAAGCTGAACTTAGATTTCAAAACTATAAAAAAGATCAGCAACAAAAAAATAGAAAATATGAACGCCGTCGTAGTACTAATAGTAATAGAGGCAGTAGTCGCAACGAGCATAATAATCGCCAACAAGAGCAAACTAACCGAAGTGATCCAAACTCACCAAGTCTTTCAGATGCTTATGCTTTATTGGGGATCTCAGAAAGCGAATCCACTCGAGAGATTAAACGTGCTTATAAGCGATTAATGTCAAAAAATCATCCCGATAAGTTAGTGGCAAAAGGTTTGCCGCCAGAAATGATGGAAGTAGCAAAGCAAAAGACGCAAGACATCCAATCAGCGTATGAGATTATTAAAAAAGAACGCCGATTTTAAACGGTTTATTTCGACTGTGATAATTAGGTAGCTAGCTGGTTTTTAGCTGTAATTAACCTGTATCACATACCTACAGCGGTTAAAAAACCATAAATTTCTTTTATAGTACGCTGGTTATTATCACCAAAAACAACATTTTCATTCAATTTACGCTGACGGTAATCTGTTTTGTAATGTTTTCTAGCTAATTTTTTACGTTGTAATATTGCGCTTGAGACCCAATGATTATCCATTTGTTTAAACAGCTCTAATACTGGAAACTCAGTCTTACTTAATTGTAATGCAAATAATTTATTTAAATTTGACTGCGGCATGTGGGCACTTAACATGACTAACGCGTCCGGTGGCATTAATTTTTTTTGCTGAAACAAGCTGGTTAACCAAGCGCAGGTTTTTCCTTGGCAAATAAAAATAAAGTAGCCTGGAAATTGCTCCGCATATTCCCACGCAGATTCGACACGCTTTAAAATTTGTTGCTCTATTTCGGCATTAACCGTTTGGGAAAACATGTCATCCCGATGATAGGCTTTTAACTTAAGGTTAGGGTCTCTAGTTGCTTGATTATCATTTTTTGTAACAACTCCTGGTTCTGAGTTTTCTTGAATGCTTGGCTCTGTATTTGATGATTTGGTGCCATTAGGTGTACTTGATGTATTTTCAAGATCTGTTTTTTGTATGTCATCGTAACTCCCATTTGTCTGTTCCATATTAGGCATTGTTAGTAATAAACTGCGCCAACCATATTCCGTTAAGTTGTCATATAACATTTTTATTGCAGGTTGCTGGGTAATTGGTTGGTTAATATCGGGTATTATAAAAGCAATACCTCGTTCAAACCCACTGGTTTGCTCTTTAACTAAGGTTAAATATTCATTGTCATCTAGAGATAGCATGTTTATCTCTTCGTCTTGTACGTAATGTTGAATATCTATTGCTTGTAGCTCACTAAGACTTATTGGCGCAGTATGATCCACCGAGTTTGCAAAAGCGCTAGATGCACTTAAACAGATTGTTAACAGCAACATATGATGTTTCATATAAAACTCTGGTGGATTAAAAGGAATATCTTTATTATCGGCAAGTATTCGCATAACTAAAACAAATCTAATGCTTATTTTATTGCTGTAAGCGTAACTTTGGATAGAAAATAATTTTATGAAAACTCTCGACAATACAAATTTTGACCACAGTAAATCTGAAAAAATAGGTGTGTTATTAGTCAACTTAGGCACCCCCTCAGCACCAACGCCTTCGGCAGTTAGAGTATACTTAAAAGAGTTTTTATCTGACTCTAGAGTTGTCGAGATCCCAAGAGTTATTTGGTGGTGCATTTTAAACTTAATTATTTTGCCATTTAGGAGTAAACGCTCTGCAGCTGCCTATCAATCGATTTGGCAAAAGGAGGGATCTCCTCTGTTAATTAATACTAAAAATTTAACAGTAAAGGTGGCGCAAAAACTAAGTTGTGAAAATGACAATATTGTTGTTGATTATGCAATGCGGTATGGCACGGATAATATTTCAGATAAATTAAAAATAATGGAACAGCAGGGGGTTAGTAAGCTTTTAGTTTTACCTCTATACCCACAGTATTCAGCCACCACTACTGCGTCAATCTTTGATGCTGTCAGTCAATACTATCAAGTCCAGCGTCGTATTCCAGATGTACGATTTATCAGTCATTACCATGATAATGAACACTATATAAAAGCATTGTCAGACAAAATTAAAAAGTACTGGGATGAACACGGTCAAGCTGAAAAGTTAATGCTATCATTTCATGGTATCCCACAACGAAATTGGGATAAAGGCGATCCATACGCATGCGAGTGCTTTAAAACAGCTCGTTTAGTAACTGAGCAATTAGGGCTATCAAAACAACAAGTGCTAACCACATTTCAATCTCGATTTGGTAAAGCTCAATGGATTCAGCCTTATACCGAGGCAACTCTAAAGTCAGAAGCGGCAAATGGTACATCATCAATACAAGTTGTTTGTCCAGGTTTTGCAGTAGATTGTTTGGAAACACTAGAAGAGATTGCTGAAGAAAATAAAGAGTACTTTATTGAAGGTGGTGGTGAAAAGTTTGATTATATTGAATGCCTAAACGATGACGAAAATCATGTAGAAACAATGTGTCAGCTTATTTTAGACAATACAAAAGGTTGGTAAATCTAGAGTGTAGATAATTATTTATGGTTGTTTAGACGTCTAGATGTTTAAACTTTACTGTGTTAAATAGGCGTGTTACATTCGCGTATCATTTTTTTGGAGCTGTATTTCTGTGACTGAATTAAACAAAACTCAGAATGAACTTACTCACCCTGAATCCTCAGGTTTAGCAATTACCCCACTATTATTGTTTGTTGCTATCTTTTTAGGCACGGGGGTTTGGTTGCATACACAAGGTGTTGAATTTGCGTTTTACCAACTTCCTGCACCAGTAGCGATTATCCCAGCGATTATCCTAGCGTTATACTTAGATAAGTACCTTGCTAAAAATACGATGAAATTAGATACCAGTTTAACCACGCTGATTGAAGGCATGGGGAATGATAAAGTCATCACTATGTGTTTGATTTACTTATTAGCTGGTGCATTTGCTTCTGTTGCTCAAGCGACCGGTGGAGTAGATGTTATGGTGAATGTTGGATTGCAATTTGTTCCAGCTCCCTTAGTTATTGCGGGGTTGTTTTTAGTTTCTGCTTTGGTTGCAACCGCAATGGGAACATCAATGGGAACTATAGGTGCTATTGCTCCTATTGCAGTTGGTATTGTCGGTAATGTGTCTATTGACCCTGCAGTAATCGCAGGAGCGGTGGTTGGCGGCGCTATTTTTGGTGACAACTTAAGTTTAATATCAGATACAACGATAGCTTCTACTAAAACACAAGGGGCTGAATTAAAAGATAAGTTTTATGAAAACTTAATCTTCGCTGTCCCTGCTGCGTTAATTTGCTTGTTTGTCTACGCCTATATTGGATTTAATAACCCTTCAGAAATTACGTCATCACAAGTTGATAACCTTTGGTTAGGGTTACCGTATTTGTTAGTTATTTTATTGGCAGTGATGGGGGTGAACGTTTTCTTAGTGCTCTTGTTAGGTATTGTCTTTTCTTCTGTTACCGGCTCATTAGTTGGTGATTATCAAATAGCATTGGTTGGCAAAGATATTTACACGGGTTTCAGTAACATGCAGGAGATATTTTTATTAAGCATGTTAATAGGTGGCTTGAGTGAGTTAATGAAACGACAAGGTGGGTTAGGGTATTTAGTCGATAAAATAAATAAGTTAGTACACTTTTTTAGTAAGGACTCATCTTCATCGACTAATCAAGTCGCTATTGCCAGCTTAGCTTTTACGACTAACTTGGCGGTTGCCAATAATACAGTGGCGATAATAGTAACCGGAGATACTGCCAAAACCTTAGCGCAAGAAGGTCAGATAACGCCTAAGCGTAGTGCAAGTTTATTAGACGTATTTAGCTGTATTGCACAAGGTTTAGTTCCTTATGGCGCACAGGCGTTGTTAGCAGCGGCTACATTTAGTATTTCACCGTTGGATGTTGTGTCTAACGTTTGGTATTGCATGATCTTAGCTGTGGTATCAATTGTTGTGGTTAAATTTAGGAAAAGCTAATTGACGCCAGCAAGAGATAAAAACAAAAAAGCCGCTTAAGCGTAATGCCGATCAGTTAAGAAATATTTAACGATCCATTGACCGAACTTTTGAATAGTTCAGAATCCGATATCAATTAATGATATCGGATTTTTTTATGCGCTTTGAAACTGAATTGGCTACGACTCTTGATGCTTGTAATACTTTTCACTCTTTTGAAAAGTTTGCTGAAATACTGTCTCCACAGTTAATTGAACAAAGCTTCCAACAAGCTGGCGTAGCAACAATCAGAAAACGTCGCTTGCCTTTAGAAACGGTACTTTGGTCAATTATTGGCATGAGCCTTTTCAGGCAATGCTCAGTGTGGGATATTGCAACACAGATGGACATTA
>JAWUWS010000054.1:0-55684 GCA_034111705.1 Psychrosphaera sp. | reverse complement strand
GGGACCACCTGAATCCATTTCGAACTCAGAAGTGAAACGCAGTTGCGGCGATGGTAGTGTGGCAGTCGCCATGCGAGAGTAGCTCACCGCCAGACTCCTATTAGAGAAACCCGTTGATCGTAAGATCGACGGGTTTTTTGCTGTTTGAGGTTTGAAATAGCTTCGAGTGGCGAGTTACTAGGAAGAGCCAAAGCAATTTCAAATTCATTTTTTATTAATAGACATACCCGTATATACTCATGCTCGTTAGTTATGCCAATTTATACTTAGGATCCACTTTTTATGACCGGTAAAATAATAGATCGAAAATTCTGTGTTGCGCCCATGTTGGATTGGACTGATTTTCAATAAATACAAGGCCTGTAGCCACTAAAGGTGTACCATAGGAGTACTATCTAACAGTGTGGTGTACTGCGCTAAAGTTTTTTACTATTAAGCCGATAAGTTAATTGAGTAAAAGTATGTACACTAGTATGAACATTTATTTACAATTGATGTGTCACAAAGTGTTGTATTTGAGTATGTAATTGCTATATTAAGTATACGAATTTACTAATTCAAGTTGGTATTCGTTGACCAAATGATAAATGTATTATTTGGTCTTTTTCTTGCATTTAAATTGAGAACAAATTAAAATGCGGCGCCTTAATCACTCAATGTGTGTTTAATGGTAATTATATCTACATGAGGTTTATATTATGAAAAATTTCTTATCTAATAATTTAACAACTAAATTGGCGATACACACGTTCAATGAAGGTTATTTAGATATCCGTTGCCAAGATGGTTATCTTGACTAATAGCTTTTTATAATAGACTCTATAAAGCCTCCTAAGTGGAGGCTTTTTTGACTCTGGAGGTGTAATGGAAGACCGATATACTTTTACTGATTCGTTGAAAGCAATTCTAAGAGAGGCCACTATATTTAATTATATGGCATTTATTTTAGGAGTTGCTATAACTGTCTTTTGCTTAGGTGCTAATGGGAATTCAACAGGTTTTTACTCAGAAAATTGGCTAATATTTTGGGTTGTAGCTTACCTACTAATTTTAATTGGTCTATTAATGCCATTAAATAAGGTTAAGTACTTACCATACGGTAAAAGAATTTTTTATTCTTTAATGTTAATACTTACTGTTATTTTTCTTTTCTTGTTTGAAATTATTTGGTCAGAGTTTAAAAGTCCCACGCAAATGGATGAAAGTTCTTTAGATGTATTAGGTTTTTCGATTGCATCAAGTGTCGCTGTATTCGGCTGGTTCGTACAACATCAATTAACAAGACAACATAATAAAGTAAGTCATTCATTAAATATTTTACTTCAGATGCGTGTGTCTGAAGAATTTCAAAAGCACATGACTGATGCTAACAAACATTACCCTAGCCGAAAAAAAACTGTAATCCCTGTAGAAGATGTTAATTTATATTCTCGCAATGATGAAGTTGATTGTAAAATTAAAAGTATTTCCTCACACATTTATTTATTGAATTATTACGAGTTCTTGGCATATGGAATTAAATCAGGTGCCTTGGATGAGGAGTTACTTTTCCAAACTTTAGGAGGCATTGTTGTTGGCCATTATAGAAGGGCTGAGAATATGATTAAGCATGCTAGATCCGAATCACCTAAAATTTATGAAAGTTTAGTTAATCTTGAAGATAGGTGGAGTGTAAGAAGAAACTATGATGACACTCAGCTGAAGAAGAAGTTAAACCAATCTAGAAAGGGTATCTGAATTTAAATAAACTTCTTTTACAGTCAAATTAAAACCGGAATTGATTACGTGTTTTTTATGAGTGGAAAATATATCAGCTGTGTTAATGTTTGTTAAACATACTCAATAGGTGGTAAATCACCGCTAACAAGATTAGGAGAAAAAGTATATTCGTCACGGAAACGACGCTTTCCTCTAATTTTAGTAAATAGAGATAATAGCCAATTTAGAATACCTTTTCCTGAATCATACTCCATAGTAATAGTAAAAGATTCAGTCTTATATCGTATAGGACTACCAACATCATTTTCGTAATAATTTAAATCTGACATATCAAATTTAAAAAGGTAGCTACTCTGTCCGGGTGGCATTTGTGGAATAATTACATCAAATAAACCATCAAAGGATTCTCTAGGAGGATTGCGTCTTAATTCTCCTGTTAGAGTAAGTTTAATGTTTTGAGCTCTAGAACCTCCAATATTTACCAATATAAATTCAATGAATACTTCATGTCTTCTATCCTTTATAGTTCGTGTTTGGCCGCTATATGAATCTGTTGGTGATTGATATTCGTTACCAGGAGTTGATATGCTTCTGGCTTGTTGGTATATCTCAAGTAAAGGTTGTTTATGTGCGCTAACAATTTGAACACCAACTTTCATTGCTCCTGTAAAAGCAGAACTTGATAATTCCATAATTCCTCCTTCAGACGGTAACAATTAATATATCGTATTATAAATCTACAATTGGAAACAACTAATTACTTCCAAAAACAGAAATCAGCTATTTATCCCAGAAAATAGGATGCTAAACTAGCATACTACAATTGAGGGAAATACTTTGAATGATTCGCTTAGTCACTTATGTTGTAATAACTTTGTATTTTTAATGTGTATGTATGACTATTAAAACTGATTAAATCATTTATTTAGGGGCTTATAGGACGTTTTTACGCTCAGTGTGTATAATTGCAAAAAAAATTGTCCTACAAAAATGGTGTACATATGGTGTACCGAGAAGCAAAAAGTACGGATATATCAAAAATATTACTAGGTGAAACATGAGCTCTCAACCAGTCAGTCCAATAAAAACAAGCGCTAAAGGTACGCTGCAGCCCTTTAAAAGTAGGCGTTTCTGTGTTGCGCCCATGTTGGATTGGACAGATCGTCATTGTCGTTATTTTTATCGCCAAATGAGTCAGCATACTGTCCTTTACACTGAGATGATCACAACGGGCGCTATAATCCACGGTAAAGGCGATTATCTAAGATTTAATACTGCTGAACAGCCTGTTGCTTTGCAATTAGGTGGGAGTGATCCTGAGGCGTTAGCTCATTGTACCAAGCTTGCTGAAGAGCGTGGTTATGACGAAGTTAATCTTAATGTAGGTTGCCCATCAGACAGAGTACAAAATGGTATGTTTGGCGCTTGTTTAATGGCAAAGCCTGAATTAGTAGCTGAGTGTGTGAAAGCGATGAAAGCGGTATCTACTATCCCTATTACAGTTAAATCCCGGATTGGCATAGATGACTTTGATAGTTTTGAATTTTTAGTCGAATTCATCAAAGTGGTAAAAGATGCAGGTTGTGAAACCTTTATTATTCATGCTAGAAAAGCTTGGTTAACAGGTCTTAGTCCAAAACAAAATCGTGATGTTCCACCACTGGATTACGATCGTGTATATAAAATAAAACAGATGTTTCCTGAATTAGAAATAATCATTAATGGTGGTATTAAAACCTTAGAAGAAAGTACTGAACATTTAAAATATGTTGACGGTGTAATGTTAGGTAGAGAAATATATCAAAACCCATATATTTTAGCTGATGTTGATAAGATCATATATCAAGATTCAGAAGCAAGAACATTATCTAGACTTGAAGTAATGGGTAAAGTATCTAGTTATATCACGGAACATGAAAAAGAAGGTGGGCGAGCCTGGCACGTCTTAAGGCATATGATGGGCCTATTCCAAGGTTTGCCTGGTGCTAAGATTTGGCGTCGTAGTTTGAGTATAAATGGTGTTAAATCTGATAAAACAGGTGCTGAGCTTTTGTACGATGCGAGTGAATTCTATCGTAGCAAAGATATGACTAAATAGTGGTTAATATGGCCAAGTTTAAGTTTTTATGTATTTCTGGTTATATGGGTAAACATACATCACTAAATTATTATCATTATAAAACAATAAGATACGAATAACATTCTAGATGGCACAACCTTTGTAATATAAGACTCGACTAAGTAATTAATTGAATAAACAATTAATAAGATTTGGAGAGAGTCATGCAATCATTAATATTAGCAACAACTTTAATTTTATCAGGACCAAGCACAACCATCGCAACTTTTGATAACGCTGAAGATTTACAAGCCGTTATCCAATCAGAGATGAATCAAGTAAGAAATATTGTACTAACTAAAGCTGCTGTAGATGCAAAAGATACATTTTTATATCAGGCTAAATATGCAATTAGAAGTGCAGAATCTGATGCCGAAATAAGTCCAACGTATGAACTGGCTGCTAAATAATGATGTTTAGTATAGTTACATTATTAATAGTAGCTCTGTCGCCAGTGATCAGTTTAGGCTTAGCTTACTTCGTATTTATATCATTTGAGTCAGGATTAGGTATGAGAAAGCAATTACTTAATCCTGAAAAGAGTGAAGTTATTTAATGATGTACTTCACTCTTACTTTGTAGAAAATTCCAAAATTCCAAAATTCCAAAATTCCAAAATTCCAAAATTCCAAAATTCCAAAATTCCACTATAAGTTTCGTATTAATAAGTTAAATACACTAACTATTTGGTTAATTTAACCATGAATATATTTTCCTTTTACCCGCTCTGTATTAAATCTATTGAAAACAGATAGTTAGTTATTTGTATTAGTGGCATATAGATTGTAAATACTTGTATGTACTAAAAGTTAGATAAAGGTCACGAACTATGTTGTTAAGTACAATATTAATAAGTCGCCTGATGCTATCTAAATACAATTATTAATTATTATTGGAGTTTTACATGAAAACAAAATACATAGGTAACCCTATTACAAAAGATTTGTTAAACAGAAAATTATCAGGTGTGTGTGCGGGTATAGCAAAACATTATAATATGCCAGTGCTAGGAGTGAGAGTCGTTACTGTAATATTTGGCCTTATGTTTCCGCCGGCAGCTATCTTTGGTTATATATTAGCAACATTGTTAATGCCAGCTAACCGTTATTAATAAGTGGGGAATTATGAACTCAGTAATTAAGATCTTATTGGTATTTATCTGCGTCATTTGTTTATGGAATTTAAGCACACTGCCAGACATGATTGAGATCACAACCAATAGCACAAACATTAATGAAGCATTTATAATTACAGGAATTGTCATACCGACAATAATCTTAGTAACTTTAGGTTTACTTGTACTGTTATTTAGTTTGGTTGGTATTGCATTGGTAACCTTATTTATTGTTACCTTCACATTAGCTGTTGTAGGTATTTCGTTTTCTTGGCCATTAGTTATAGCTGGTTTAGTTTTATATTGGCTATTTAAACAACCTAATCGACAAAAAGTGCAGGATTAAATAGGCGTAAATCGATGAGTTTGGTATTGTAGGGCTAATATTCAAAGGAGCTCGAAATGAAATTTTTAACGTTATTAACAATATTAATTAGTTTTTATTCTCAAAATGCACTCTCTTATAATAAAGAGTCTCAAACTAAAGAGATAAATAAGATAGAAATAAAAGATGCAGAAGTTAGAGCTCCCATCCCTGGTATGGGAAACACAGCAGGCTATATGACTTTGACTAACACTAGTGGTAAGGATGTTACCTTAGTTGCTGCAAAGTCAGCTCTTGCCAATACGGTTGAATTTCACGATCACATAATGAAAGCTGGTGTGATGAAGATGGTTAAATTAGATGATTTGACGATAAAAACAAATGAAATCAAGACTTTTGAAACTGGTGGTTTACACTTAATGTTCATAGGATTAGATCATTCACAAGCGATGCAAAAAACAGTTAGTGTAACTTTTGTATTTAGTGATGGCAGTGAGCAAGTTGGAGTGTTTAACATTAAATCTATCCATCAACATCATCATTAAAAAGAGTGAGAATAGAACATGTATAAGTGGTTAAGTGCTGGAGTTATTACTTTCGCTGCCTTTTTATTATTACTTGCCCAGTATTGGAGCTTTATGCCTGATACATTTGATGCAAAGCAAGTATCAATAGCACAAGCTAAGAGTTTAAACTTAAAGCCTGTTACTGGTTTTACAACTACGAATACCTTAATTGAAGTGACTCAACGTATTTTGAATAAACCTGGTGGTTATTTGTCTAACGACATTATGCCACCCGGTGTGTTATTAGATAATGTTCCTGCTTTTGAGTTTGGCGCATTAGAAATGATCCGAGATTTAGCGTTAACACTTCGTAAAGACTTTAGTCGTTCTCAGTCCCAATCGTTAGAGAATCCATATTTAAAAATTGCTCAACCTCAATTCAATATTGATTCAAAGTCATGGGCTTGGCCGAGTGCAGAGTCAGAATATAACAAAGCAATTGAAGCATTGATTAAATATCGCGATACATTAGCGGATAATAAACAAGGAGATGGCCAGTTTTATGCAAGAGCAGATAACTTAAGGGATTGGTTAGGTGAAGTTGAAAAACGTTTAGGCAGCTTAAGCCAAAGACTTAGCGCAAGTGTGGGCCAAGATAGGATCAATACAGATTTATCTGGTGACCCTGAAGCAAGTCAATCTACTTCTACTTCATCACATTTAATGGTGAAGACGAGTTGGTGGAAAATAGATGATGTATTTTACGAAGCTCGCGGAGCAAGTTGGGCTTTATTGCATTTTTTAAAAGCAATTGAGGTTGATTTTGCTAGCACATTAGAAAAGAAAAATGCGTTAACCAGTCTTCGTCAAATAATTAGAGAATTAGAATCTACGCAAGAGTCGGTATGGAGCCCAACGATCTTAAATGGTAGTGGGTTTGGTTTATTAGCCAACCATTCTTTGGTAATGGCTAATTATATTTCAAGAGCAAATGCAGCAATCATAGACTTAAATAAATTATTAATTCAAGGGTAGTTATTTACTAATGCGGTATATTATAAGTGGTATTACTTTATTTTTAATTGGCCTATCTAGCTTTAATGCTAAAGCTGATAATTCTTTGCAATTATCAGCAGGTTTGTCGTTTTGGAATTCAGCACCGGATGGTAGTTTTGGTCAAACCGAAGACTCTGTCCTAGTTTTGAATAAAGAATCGGCTTATCAGCATAGCTATTATTTTACGATAGAACATAATTTCCGATTTGTCCCTCATATAAAAATATCAAAAACGGTAACTTCAAACGACTCAACATCCACCATAGATCAAACCTTTATATTAAGTGATACTATTTTCCGTGTGGCATCAAACCTTGATGTGAAATCGGATTATGAGCAGTTAGACGTTATTACGTATTTTGAAGTATTTGATAATAGGACATTTGAGCTAGATTTAGGGCTCACGTTTAGAAATCATTCAATACATACTCAAATTACTAATCAAGATGAGAATTCGGAATGGGATTCTAAAGATGTGTCTGATCTTCAATTACTTGGTTTTGTTGCAGGAAGAGTGAATTTACCTCTATTGAGAACGGGAGCCTTCTTTGAAGCAAGTATTCTTGATAAAGATAATTATGATTACCAAGTAGGTGTCAGTTATGACATCAGCGTAACCAAATCAGCTAAAACTTACTTACAATTAGGGATGAAAAGTCAAACGATTGAATTCTCTAATTTAGATGGTTTATACACTCAAGTTGACTGGCAAGCCTTCTTTATTGGTGCTGGTCTACGTTTTTAAGTCAATGGTTCTCTATTTAAGTAAAAGTTAAGTTACTGATTCGGTATTGGATGTAATATCCAGTAACGAGTTAAAATCAGTTAACAAGCTGTTCAAATACCCTTTATTAAATTCTGTAGTGATCAATTTACACAATTCATTGCCTGTTTGGGTTAATTTATAATATGTAAAGATCACTTCTTTTTGTTTAACGCACAGTTGATAACTTTTCCCAAGGTAAAACAGGTTTATTGTTTCTTTGTTTAAATAAGGCGCAGACTCAATTTCTTGCTCGTATAACAAGCCTATTTCAGCCAAAGAAATAATCTGTGGGTAAGAGAGCCCAAATTTATGTAAATTAATAGTCTTTCTACTATTGTTAGAAAATATAGACATGAAGGTTGGTTTTTTATAAATGCCCGTTAATATTTTTACACTTTTATCATCACCCACACGGCTTGTTAAATTAGCTGCTTTGTAAAATAGTAATGCTTCTTTTGTGCTTAACTCAGATAACACTTTTAAGCTTTTATAAGAGAATGTACCAATCTGCTTCAATTCAACTGCAATGATTTTGGCCCATAGGTCATGCATGGTATGAGAGTAACTATGCTTAGCCAGTTCAGTAAACTTCATCATCCAGTCGAGATCTAATCGATCAAATTGTGCATCTTGAGTTATGTACTCTAACGCCAAGCTGAATATTTTTTCTAAATTATTTTGTTGTCTAGAAACTACTAATTGATTACGACGCTGAGCTCGTTGAAAGCTGGTTAACTCATCGCTTTTTAATACGACTTTATCACCACCGGCCACTTCGTGAATGGTCTTTTTAGAATCAACTAATTCACCAGCTGAGACAATATCAAAGTCTATGTATGTAGTTTGTTTAAGTAATGATAAATACTTTTCACGAGCTGGATTTGAAGTAGACTTCGACATGGCGTTACGTATCTCCCTATAATTAATATAACTAAACTAATGAATTTATTATTTTTGTCAAAGTGTAATGACGATCAGGCGTATTTTATTTAACTTTTTAGTAGCGTTCATTTTCTGATATTTGGCTTATTAAGAAAACCTTGAAACTAAGTAACTAAGAAATGTTTATAAATCAAGTTATAGCCATACTGTTATATAAGGTAAATAAAGGTTATGAATTATATAGGGTTAAAGTGGTTTAGCGGTTGATTTAAATCTCCTATGGTTGATAATCGCCTCTTAATTTAAGGAAGCCAAAATATATGAGAGCTATCAATCCTTAAATTAGTCATTGATGTTATTTCATCCTTCTACGAAGTAGCATTTAAAATAGGAAGTTTGAGGGAAGAAGATGCGAATTCTTCACTGCCCCCGCAACGGTGATCTCAGTTTTTTGGTGTTGTATTTTACAACATTTAACTGTGTTAGTCCGAGTACTCAAACTTGCTTCATCCATACTGCAATGCGGTATAAAACACATGGTGCGGTGGGCACTATTAATGAGGTCATATGAAAACAAAACAAAACACATTTTTTAAACAGTCATTATTGTCACTGGCTATTGTCAGTACCATTTCAACTCCTTTCATTGCTGCAGCAAATACTGAAATTGAAACAGATGAATTAGAAACCATCACAGTGACAGCGTCACGCTCACCAACAAATATTGAAGATTCTTTAGCAACTCAAGTTGTTATCACCCGTGCTGATATTGAGCGTATTCAACCTAAATCTATATTAGATATGTTAGCGACAGTTGCTGGAATTGATATATCCACTACAGGTGGACGTGGTCAAACATCTTCTGTTTATATGCGCGGTGCTAATTCAAATCATACTCTTGTGTTATTGAATGGCGTTCGCATTAGTTCTGCAACACTTGGTTCTACTAACGTACAAAGTATAGCTCCAGAGCTTGTCGAGCGAATAGAAATAGTAAAAGGCCCTCGTGCTGCGTTATGGGGCTCTGATGCTATTGGTGGTGTTATTCAGATATTCACTCGTAAATTAGACAACGGTGAGCATTTTATAAGTGCTAGTGTTGGTAGTGAAAATTATAAAATGCTAAACGCGGGTATTGGTATTGAACACGGTGATGGTTACACCAGCTTCAGTGTTGAACATGAAGGTGCGGATGGTTTTGATGCTAGAGATGATGCAGAATTCGACAAAGACGGTTATAGCTTCAATTCTTTTGCAATTAATGGCGAGCAGCAGATTAGTCAGTCTTTAAGTTTAAATTGGTTAGCTCAATTAGATCAAGGTGATACAGAGTACGACAGTTCATATGGTGCAAACGAAAGTGAAGTAAATAACCATATATGGCAGTTAGGTGCTGCATATGAAACACAGTTTGCTGATATTAATAGCATCACACAATTTAGTATTAGTCAGAACCGTACTTCTAATATAAGCCATGGAAATGGTATTAGCATTAGTGAAGGTACTCAGTATGACTCACGTCGAGCTCAATACTCGCTATTAAACAGTAATGAATTATCAAGCTCATTACATCTTAATGTAGGTGCAGATATATACCAAGAAACATTAAAAGGTGACGCACAATATGATGAGACTACACGAGATACCACAGGTATATTTGCACATGTTATGTTTAACCAAGACGATCTGTCTTCAGAGCTTGCGGTTCGTAATGATGACGTTGAAGGTATTGCATCTGAAATCACTTATAACGCAAGTGTTGGTTATCAGGTAACAACTAACACGCAAATAAGTATTTCTGTCGGTACAGGGTTTAAAGCACCAACATTTAATGACTTATATTACCCGTTACAATGGGGGTATGTTGGTAATACCGATTTAGTGTCTGAAACCTCATCAAGCTTTGAGCTTAGTGTTAAAAACAATTTTGATAATTTATCAGTTGATTTTAATGTTTATCAAACGGATATTGAAGACCTTATTGACTGGTCTGGTACTAATGCAGATGGCAACGTAACGCCTGTTAATGTTGATAGCGTTGAAATAAGTGGTGCTGAATTAGGCTTCAACTATCAAGGTTTTGGCGGTGTGCATCAATTTAATATGAGTTACATTGAAGCTGAAGATGCAAGCACTGGTAACCAGCTAGGTCGCCGAGCAAAAGAGCATGTTAGTTATCAATTTGATACAACAGTTGCAGATGCAGAACTATACGCTGAAGTTCAATACAAAGGTAAGCGTTATGACTATCTTTGGGGCGGTACCGTTGTTGAGTTAGACGGTTACTCATTAGTTAACTTAGGTGTAAGCTATCCAGTGACGAGTAATATAAAAATTCAATTAAAAGTGAACAATGCCTTTGATAAAGATTACCAAAATTCAGACGGCTACTTTACTCAAGGACAGGTAGCTTATTTTGGAATTTCTTACCAAAACTAAGCTCTTGTAAAAAGCACTTAACTATATTGATATCATCATATAGTTAGGTGCTTTGTTATTCGTGTCAGGAAACTGAAGCGTCATTTTGTTAAAGCTATAAATCGGTAAGGTGATAGGACTTTAGATTAAGTTAATTGAGTACAAGCAAGTTGTAATGCCTTTTCTAAACGTTTTATTGAGTTTGTAATAACTATGCCAAATCTTAACGTATCTTGCTCGTCCGCTAATCGACAATAAACAGCCTGTTGGCATAATAAATGATAAAGTTTTTTAGCAGTAACTTGATTATGAAAACGAACAGTGAGAAATAAATCACAACCTTTAATATCTAACATTATTTTATTAGATAAAACCTGTTTTAACATGTCTTCTTGCGCAGTTCTTAATTCATGTAAACGTGTCTTTTGTACTTCTTGCCAGGATGTGTCGACTAATGCTTGTTGAGCAATAATTTGAGCTGGGTTATTAACTTGCCAAGGACCCAATAATTCTTCAAAGGTTTCACACCAATGACGGTTGGCAATTAAAAAGCCAATCCTAATTCCAGCTAAGCCAAAAAACTTACCAAATGAGCGCAATACCAAACAGTGACCACTGTTCACTTTTTGGCAGTAAGATTGCTCTGTTGGCATAACATCTATAAATGCTTCATCTATTACTAACAAGCCACCCACCTGTTTTACTGCGTCGTGGTATTGACCGATGGTTTTATGTTCAAAGTGATGGCCCGTTGGATTATTGGGATTAATGATAACGACAACACAATTACGTTGTAACTGATCAAACTCTGGTAGGGTGTCTTGATAAAAGTGAAGTTGATATCCTGCCACTTTCCAAGCTTGACCATGCTCTTTATAACCACGTTCTGGTAAATAAACGTGTTTACTGTTTGGGTTTTGTTGCTGATATAAGGCTGGCAATGCTTTTATAATGGCTTGGCTACCATTGGTTACAACTAATTGCTTGGATTGATAGTATTGTTTTGCAGCATTAACAAGCTCTGCATTATATTGTGGTAAATGCTGCCATGCACTCGCAGGTATGTCTGGAATAGGGTAGCTAATTGGCGCTATTCCGGTAGATAAGTCGATCCACTCCTGTACTGGAATATTATATTGCTTAGCGACTTGTTGCAGCTGTCCACCATGAACTAACGCCATATTATTCCTACCAAAGCAGCAGCGAATGTACAAGTTAATAGCAACAAATTGGCACGTTTAACCAGAGTTAAACTTGTTGGAATATCCTCGTTTACTGCTTTTCTACCAGAGCCTAAAGTAACAGAATGCACTTCTTTACCATGATATAAAGCATTCCCCCCAAGAGTAACTCCCATAACCGTTGCTCCAGCCGCTATCACCCAGCCGCCATTATGACTTTTGTATTTATTACCTTGTTGGTATGCGTTATTTAAGCTACTTAGTACGCGTCCTTGTTTAATGCCTTGTATGGCATAGAGTAAGGTGCAGAATTTGCCAGAGACAAAACCAAGTAGGTCATCAATCCGAGCACTGGCATAACCAAAGCCGTTAAAACGTGCAGTACGATAGCCCCACATGGCATCTAATGTATTTGCTAGTCTGTGTAATATCACCAAAGGCGCGCCGCCAATTATATAATAAAGCATCGATGCGATAACGGAGTCATGACCGTTTTCCAACATAGACTCTACAGTGGCTCTTGCCATTTCTTGTTCGCTAAGCTCGTTGGTTTGTCTGCTAACAATATAACCAGTAAAATGCCTAGCTGTATTTAAGTCATTCACTTTTAATGGATAATAAATTTGGATAGCGTGTTGATACAAACTATTTAAACCAATTGCTAAATAGAGCACGAATGCGTCAAGCAATACCTGCCAATACCAAATAAGATCATTCAAGCAATACCAGTATATTAAAGGTAAAGGCAGAACAAGTAGACACCAAGCAAAGGTGCCGAGTACCTTATTGTTAAAAGGACTGGTTGAAGATGTATTTAACCTTACTTCTAGTTTATTTGCTAACCAACCAAAACTAACCAAATAATGAAACCGTTTTGCTTCACCTAAAAATGTATCGAGCAATAACGCCAGTAACAGGACTATAAACGTAGATAGTACAGGCAATAAAGTGGATGTCTGGTGATAAATGTTATCCATTGTGCGCTATGCCTTTAGGCTTATTGAATTAATAAATTAAATCGTTGGTGATCATGTTGGTAGATTACTTGGAAAATTGATCCATTGTCGAATAGTTCGTAAGCGTTACCCGTTAACTCATGTCCTAACTTAGATAAAAAACAACGTAATGCTTCACCATGAAAAATAACTAATACGTTTTTATTAACATGTTTTTTACCAAGGTTTTCTAGTGTTTGATAAATCCTAGCTGCGCAACTTACTGCACTTTCTCCATTTTTTGGCACTCGCGTCGTGAATTGATGCAGTAGCTCGTTATAGTGCTCATCGGTTTTAACATCATTAACATATAGCCCTTGCCAATGGCCCAAGTCTCGTTCAATTAATTGATTTGAATTTATAATCGGCGCGTTTAACTGTGACTGACAAATACTCGCAGTGTGAAGAGCTCGGCCAAGGGTAGATGAAACAATAAAGTCTATTTTTTTATCACCTAGCTGGTGTGCAATATTTGCAGATTGCTGTTTACCAGTTTCAGTTAAATTACTATCTAGTTGTCCCTGAAAGCGATGAATTTGGTTCCAATGGGTTTGTCCATGGCGTGCTAGGTATAAGTGTGTAGTCATTAAATTAATATTCTTATTAAAACATATGTTTCGTCATTGATATGAGAGTGAGGGTAGCAAATTGGCTATTCTTTAAAAACAAAAACAGTTAGCTTTTAATAAGTTATATCTATTTCTTTATTTAGTGGAAAAAACCTAGTTTTTTTCTAAACTAAGGATCCGATATATAAGTTTATGTCAGTGACGACTAAAGCGTTAATTTTCCTTAAAGCGAGCAAAAATCTGAAATGTCAGCAAATAATGTGATTAATGAAGATGTTTATCTTTTTGCAGGTCAAGAAAATCATCTCGAAGTAGAAGAGTTGGACACAAGCCAAGGAGTTTGGCGTGTCTTGATTGTTGATGATGAACCAGAAATTCATAAAATAACGGAGTTGGCGTTAGATAATTTAATTATTTTAAATAAACGTTTAGAGTTTCTGCATGCTTATTCTGCAGCGGATGCAATTGAGTTATTAAAAGTCGAATCCGACATCGCTGTTATTTTATTAGACGTCGTAATGGAAACAGACGACGCTGGTCTGATTGCATGTCAGCGAATACGTGAAGAATTAAAATTAGCAGACGTACGTATTATATTGCGCACAGGACAACCAGGTTATGCTCCAGAAGAACAAGTGATCATGGAGTATGATATTAATGATTACCGTACTAAAACTGAATTAACCAGAAACAAATTACTGACATCGGTATTCTCAGCAATACGTTCTTATTCACAAATTTTACAAGTAAGACATTCAATAGATTTCTTAGATCAACTTAATAAATTAAATTCAGATCTGATATCTCAACCTGAACTTGATTCTTTTGTAGAGTGTTTGGTTAAAAAATCCACAAAGCTATTTAACCTTACAGGTGATAGTTTATTGCTATTAGATCATCCAATTGAAAGTGATGACGTTTCAGAGCTAGGGCACTGGGTTACTTATGCTACAGGAGCTTTTACTGATAATATTGGGCAACGCTACGAAAAGTCATTAGACACACGAGTTGTCCAGTTAATATCTCAAGCCATAACTAGTGAAAGTAACGTAATAGAAAGTGATGGTTTAGTTATATACATCAAAGCACAATCATGTTCTGGCGTTCTATATTACGACTGCGATTTGATAACCGATATACCTTCACAGTTATTACGAACCTTTGTGTCAAATGTTGCTTCGGATTTAGACAATTCATTATTGCTCAAGCGCGTCAAAAATATTGCATATTGTGATGGACTTACTAATTTACCCAATAGAACTCGATTCATTCAACTACTTGATGAGTACTCCTCAGGCAAGATTACTGGCAATACGGTTGCCTTGGTCGACATTGACCATTTTTCAGATATTAATGATGGTCTAGGGCAAGAAGTGGGTAATAGTTTATTGCTCTCAATGGCTGCAAGGTTACAACAACATTTATCATCGTCTGTTATTGTAAGTCGTATTGGCGCAGATATATTTGGGTTAATAGGGGATGATGTATCACTAAATTCTGATGTTTTATTGGCAATATTTGAATCTCCTTTTAAAGCCGATGAACATGTCATTCCTATTAACGCGTCTATTGGTTATTGTCGAAAACTAGAAAATGATAAGTCGGGTTTGGTGGTATTAAAACATGCCAATATAGCTCTTAACCGAGCTAAAAAAGACATCCGAGCTCGTTATAGCTTTTATCGTCCAGAAATGGAAGATGAAACGAGCTGGCGTTTAGCTATGATCCGAAAACTCACCGCAGACTTTCACGCTGGCAAACTGCAAGTGTGGTATCAACCACAAATTCATGTGCAGTCAGGTAAGGTTATTGGAATGGAGTCTTTGCTACGTTGGCCAGATGGAAATGGCGGTTATATTCCCCCCATTACTTTTATTCCTTTGGCGGAATACTCAGGTTTGATTGTTGAAATAGGCGCTTGGGTAATAGAGCAATCATGTAAAGAATTACAACGGTTAAAAACATTATCGTACGACAATTTAAGAGTGGCAATTAACGTATCTATGCCACAATTTAGAAATAGTAATTTTGTGCAAAGCATTATATCTACAGTTGAGAAATTTAATGTGAGGCCAGAATTAATCGAATTAGAGATCACCGAAAGCGTAGTAATGGACGATCCTAAAACGGTAGTAAAAGCGCTTAAACAATTAAAAGCTAATAAATTTAGTATCGCTATTGATGACTTTGGAACTGGATTTTCATCGTTAAGTTATTTACATCAGCTTCCGCTAGACAGAATTAAGGTAGACAGGGAGTTTATTAAGGATATTGGATCTGGCGGTGATGGGATTATTGCTGAAACAGTAATAAACTTAGGTCAAAAATTAGGGTTAGAAACTATTGCTGAAGGTATAGAAACTCAGTTCCAATTTGATTATGTGAAAAACTTAGGTTGCGATGAAGTGCAGGGGTATTTTCATGCTAAGCCAATGCCTGGGCATGAATTAGAAGTGTTTTTAGCAAGTGCTAACTAACTCTATAGTTATAGCTAAAACATTTAATCATTAAACGAAAAAAGGTGAGTAACTATTTACTCACCTTTTTTGTTTGTATTTTTATTAGCTTTAAGTGCTAATTATAAATTTAGTAATGGTTTTAGATACCTAGCCGTATGTGAACGTGGCTCATCACAAATATCTTCAGGTTTACCAGCAAGTAAGATCTCACCGCCGCCTGAACCGCCTTCAGGACCTAAGTCTATAATCCAATCAGCGGTTTTAATCACATCAAGGTTATGCTCAATAATCACTAACGTATTACCTTGATCTCTTAGTCGATGTAATACCGTTAATAATTGTTCAATGTCATAAAAATGCAGGCCAGTTGTTGGCTCATCCAAGATATATAAAGTTTGGCCGGTATCACGTTTTGACAGCTCTTTAGCAAGCTTCACACGTTGCGCTTCACCACCAGATAAAGTTGTCGCGCTTTGACCTAAACGAATATAACTCAGACCAACATCCATTAATGTTTTTAGCTTACGAGCAATCGCAGGGATCGCTTCAAAAAACTCATGAGCGTCTTCAACTGTCATATCTAACACTTGGTGAATGTTTTTATTTTTGTACAAGACTTCTAATGTTTCACGGTTATAACGTTTGCTTTTACATACATCACAAGGCACATATACATCAGGTAAAAAGTGCATTTCTACTTTTATTAAGCCGTCACCTTGGCAAGCTTCACAACGTCCGCCTTTAACATTAAAGCTAAAGCGTCCAGCTTTGTAACCACGGGCTCTAGACTCTTGGGTACTGGCAAACAAGTCACGGATATTAGTAAAGATACCAGTATACGTTGCTGGATTTGAACGAGGTGTTCTACCAATTGGGCTTTGGTCGATGTCGATAACTTTATCTAGTTTTTCCATCCCCACAATATCTTTATACGGAGCAGGTTCAGACGTTGTTGCGCCGTTTAATTCACGGTGAGCAATTTCATATAACGTGTCATTAATTAAGGTAGATTTACCAGAACCAGACACACCCGTAACACAGGTCATTAGACCTAAAGGAATGTTAACCGTCACATCTTTTAAGTTGTTACCGGTTGCGCCACTTAAGGTTAACCATTGATCTTCTTTAACCGGCGTTCTTACAGACGGAACTGCAATTTTTCTGGTGCCAGATAAGTATTGACCTGTAATTGAGTTAGGTTCATCCATAACTTGCTGTGGAGTACCTTGAGCAATAATTTCACCACCATGAACACCAGCACCTGGGCCGATATCAATAACATGATCGGCTTCTCTTATCGCGTCTTCATCATGCTCAACCACAATCACGGTATTACCCAAGTCACGTAAGTGAAATAGGGTTTGTAACAATCTGTCGTTGTCACGTTGGTGCAAACCAATAGAAGGTTCGTCCAAGACATACATAACACCAACTAAGCCAGCACCGATTTGGCTTGCTAGTCTAATACGCTGTGCTTCACCACCGGATAAAGTGTCAGCGCTACGAGATACAGATAAGTAATTTAAGCCAACATTAACCAAGAATCCTAAACGCTCTTTAATTTCTTTTAAAATCTTTTCAGCTATTTGCGCTTTCTGTCCAGACAAGTCCATTTTGTCAAAAAAGTCGTGGGCATCACCAATAGAAAGATCAGCAATAGTGGTTATGTTAGTACCATTAATAAATACGTTTCTGGCTTCTTCGCGTAAACGGCTGCCGTCACAACTAGGGCAATGTTGTGTACTTATGTATTTGGTTAACTCGTCTCTTACCGAATTAGATTCTGTGTCTTTATAACGACGCTCCATATTCGGCAAAATACCTTCAAATGGATGAGTACGTGTGACAACGTCACCACGGTCGTTCATATACTTAAATTCAATATCTTGTGTGCCACTGCCGTTTAAAATCACCTGTTTGTGTTCGTCAGGTAAGTCATTAAATGGCAAAGTTAAATCAATTTTATAAAACGCAGCTAAAGATGTAAGCATCTGGAAGTAATAGAAATTACGCTTATCCCAGCCTCTTATAGCCCCGCCAGTTAAGCTTAATTCTGAATTGATAATAACTTTTTCTGCATCAAAGTATTGTTTAACCCCCAAACCATCACAGCTATTACAAGCACCAGCCGGATTATTGAATGAAAATAATCTAGGCTCTAACTCTTGCATAGAGTAACCACAAACCGGACAAGCAAAGTTAGCGCTGAATGTAATGTCGGCGTCATCAGAATCCATAAAGCCAACTAACAAAGTGCCAGCACTTAACTCCAGCGCTGTTTCAATAGACTCGGCTAAGCGTTGTTGAATGTCGTCCCTTACTTTTAATCGGTCAATCACAACATCAATATTATGTTTTTTATGTAGTTCTAGCGTTGGTGGATCTGATAGATCAGAAATCTCACCGTTTATACGTGCTCTTATAAAACCTTGGGCTGCTAAATTTTCAAGGGTTTTTACATGTTCGCCTTTACGCGCTTTAACCACAGGGGCAAGCAACATAATTTTAGAACCTTCTGGCAACTGTAGTATTTTATCTACCATTTGCGACACAGTTTGCGCTTCAAGTTTTTCACCATGTGTAGGACAGGTTGGTGTGCCTACGCGGGCAAACAACAAACGTAAGTAATCGTATATCTCGGTGATAGTACCTACGGTTGACCTAGGATTGTGCGAGGTAGATTTTTGTTCAATAGAAATGGCAGGAGAAAGTCCTTCAATGTGATCAACATCGGGCTTTTCCATTAACGATAAAAATTGACGAGCATAAGCAGATAATGACTCAACATAACGTCGCTGGCCTTCAGCATACAATGTATCAAACGCTAACGAGGATTTCCCCGACCCAGAAAGTCCGGTAATAACGATGAGCTTATCTCGAGGAATATCTAAACTTATATCTTTTAAATTATGAGTTCGAGCGCCACGGACTTCTATTTGGTTCATACGGGATTCTTTTCTAATTGAACTGATCAGCTAGTATGGCATTTTGTGAGCTAATGTTTAATAACAAAATGCTTTAGAAAGCGTATTTAGTGCATTTAATTACCATTAGTTGCATTTCAAATGCACAATTTAGATTGAGTCAGTATCTAAAATAGAATAAACCAACAAGAATGTTTGTTTTAACTGATTTTATGAATAAATTTTGTTGATAATTATGCTACGATTCCGCCTCAAATTTTTACGAAGTGGGACATGGAATTAGTGGAGCAAACTAATCTGAATTCATTAGAGAAACGCGCAGCTGTTTCTTTAGCATTAATATTCTCAATGCGTATGCTTGGTTTATTCATGTTAATGCCAATTCTTGCTATTTATGGACAAGAACTTGAAAACGTTTCACCACTTTGGATTGGTATCGCTATTGGTGCATACGGGCTAACACAAGCTTTGTTTCAAATTCCAATGGGTTGGTTATCAGATCGTTTTGGCCGACGTAAAATTATTGTTATTGGTTTAATCATATTTGCCATTGGTAGTATTATAGCGGCACTTGCTACTAGCATTGAAATGGTGACATTAGGCCGAGCTATTCAAGGCATGGGGGCAATAGCCAGTGCGGTTTTAGCGTTAGCGTCAGATGTTACTCGTGAAGAACAAAGACCAAAAGTCATGGCCGTTATCGGTATGTGTATAGGGTTAAGTTTTGCGGTTGCTTTAGTGTTGGGACCAATGATTGCTCAATCGTTTGGTCTTCAAGGTGTCTTTTATGTAACCGCTATTATGGCCGTTGTCGGGATAGTTATTACGTTAACCATAGTTCCAGTTTCTTATACGCGTGCTAATTCAAGTGAAGTTACCGCGTCAAAATCAAACATAATGGCCATGTTATTTAACGGACAGTTAGTTAGATTAGATTTGGGCGTATTAATCTTACATTGGTTAATGACATCCATTTTTATCGCGTTACCTATTTTATTTAAAGACTCAGGTTTGGCTGTAACTGAGCACTGGAAAATATATTTACCGGTTTTATTTTTGTCTTTTGTTTTTATGGTGCCTATGCTGATAATTGGCGCTAAAAAACGAATAGAAAAAAATCTATTTATCTTTGCGATTGGTTTGGTAGTGTTAGCGTCTGTATTGATGGTATTTTCTATATCAATTTGGCCCTTGATATTAGCCGTATTTATATTTTTTATAGGCTTTAACTTTTTGGAAGCGAGTCTTCCTGCGCATGTTTCTAGGTTGGCACCTGCTGGCCAAAAAGGCACAGCAATGGGCGTGTATTCCAGTAGTCAGTTTTTTGGTGCATTTCTAGGTGGTGTATCTGGTGGTTTTATCGCACAAAATTTTGGTTTTAGTTATTTGTTTGCTGCCAATGGGGCAATTGCGTTATTATGGTTAGTCTTGGCGTTTGGCATGAAATTACCTGCTAGTTCAAAACGGGTTTCCATACCATTTGAACCCAGAGCAGGCTTAGACTATCAAGAATTTATCAATCAATTAAGTCAATGTGGTGGTGTTATGGAAGCCACATTGGTTGAAGATGAAAGTCGTATATATTTAAAAGTAGACAAAACAAATTATGATCGCACTAGTGTCGATCAGTTAATAGCACAGAATTAATCATAAAGATTCAGGAGAATAGTTATGGCTCGCGGAGTCAATAAAGTAATTTTAATTGGAACTTTAGGCACAGATCCTGAAGTAAGATTTATGCCAAACGGTAATGCCGTTGCCAATATCAGCTTAGCCACAAACGAAAGCTGGAAAGACAAAAACACAGGCCAAATGCAAGAAAAGACAGAATGGCACCGTGTTGTAGTTTTTGGCAAATTAGCAGAAGTTGCTGGCGAATATTTACGTAAAGGTTCACAAGTTTACTTTGAAGGTAAATTGCAAACTCGTAAATGGCAAGACCAAGCAACAGGCCAAGATAAATTCACAACAGAAGTTGTGATTGATTTTGGTGGTCAAATGCAAATGTTAGGCGGCCGTTCTGACAATGCAGGTGCGGGTGCGCCAGCTGGTGGATTTAAACCACAAGCTCAACAACAGCCTGGTGGCTTTTCTCAACAAGCTGCAGCGCCACAATCGACACCGCAGCAGCAAGCTGCGGCACCACAACAGCAAGCGACACAGCAATATCAACAGCCGCAAGGTGGATTCCAACCACAGAGTCAGCCTCAACAGCAGCCTCAAGGTGGTTTCCAACCGCGTCAAGCACCATCAGCTCCACCAGAGCCTTCAATGGATTTTGATGACGATATACCGTTCTAGGACTTTTAAGGTTTTCATTTTTAAATGAGAACACTGAGATGTTAGAATTTAATTAAGCCCTGTTTTACAGGGCTTTTTCGTAATGACTTTCATACTTTAAGTGTTATTTACCCATTAAGTAACAATACTATCAACTCTTTTGGGCCATGTGCGCCGTAGGCTAAGGTTTGTTGAATATCGGCAGTCTTTGATGGGCCAGAAATTAACACCACATTAGTCGGTAATTTATTTTGCCATTGTTGGCTCTTTATTAAATGAGAAAAATCACTATAAATTGTATTAGCATCAACAATTACAAAATGTACAGGAGGCACTAAAGATAATGATCTTGGCTCTTCTATTGTTGGCCACAGCACAATTGAACCCGTTGCTGCTATAGCAGAGTGAGAATTAGTTATGCTGGCAGGCATTTCATTAAATAGTTTATTTTTATTCGATTGGTTTCCCGTGAGTCTAAAATCAAAATATTCTTTTTTAATATTATCATCAACGTCATTTATGTATTTTGAAATAGACGTTTCCTTACCATGGAGGAGCATTGAAATTTTTCGAGTGTTAAGTTCATGACTCAGGACTGTTGCAATATTTTGTTTTTCTAGTTTTATAACTTGCGCATGATTGGCTTCAAGCAGTGTAATAAACTGCTTTATCTGTTGTTGCTGAGTAATCTCTGGGTATTGATAGCTTACTTCTTTTGGTAATTTACTATAGTCAGCGTTGATAACTTCTTTTTTTAACTTGGCCAATATATTGTTTCTAGCGCTAGTTTGTTGTTTTGTATCAGTTGACATTATTTATCTCCACTCTGATCAAAGTGAGTGTTATTACGTTCTGAATTTTTTAATTGGTTACTATTTCTAGCCTTAATCAATTCATGCATAGTTTTTGGGGCCAGTTTTGGGGCTGTACGAACACGGGTCCAAACACCTATTTTATTTGGCATTAGCTTTCTTAGGCGTGTTGCAAACCACATAGCGCTATTATAAATAAAGGCATGCTTATGTATTAAACACCAAATTTTCCAAATGCCAGCTTCAATACTTTTTCGACCGCTACCTTCACCTTTCATCACTTCTGGCCCTTTACCTTTTTCTTTAACACTTTCAGTGCGTAAGCGTAGTAGTAATTTAGGGATTGGAATTTTAACTGGGCATACTTCACCACAAGCGCCACACATTGATGAAGCCGTTGGTAAATTGTGGGTTGCTTCTAACCCAAGCATATGAGGAGATATTATTTTTCCTATTGGGCCAGGATACACGGTACCGTAAGCATGGCCACCAATACGTGTGTAAACAGGACAGTGGTTCATGCAGGCTCCACAACGAATACACTGTAATGTTTGTCGTAACTCTTCATCTGCAAATGCTTGGCTTCTGCCATTGTCGAGTAATACTAAATGTACTTCTTCTGGGCCATCCTTTTCTCCTCGTTTACGTGGAGATGAGATCATATTAAAGTAAGTGGAAATTATTTGACCGGTCGCACTGCGAGTTAATAAGCTAAGCAGTGGAGGAACGTCGTCTAGAAACTCTACTACTTTTTCTATTCCGGTAATAGCGATATGCAAATCAGGTACTGTTGTACACATACGGCCATTACCTTCATTTTCTACTAAACAAAGTGTGCCTGTTTCCGCCACAGCAAAGTTAACTCCAGTGATACCTACATCGGCATCACAAAACTTTTCTCGCAGTACCCTACGACCTTCACCAATTAATGCGTCAACATCGGTGGTATGCTCAAAACCTTGAATATTTTTGGCAAACAGGTCAGCGACTTGTTTCTTGTTTTGATGAATAGCGGGCATGATAATGTGAGAAGGGTGCTCATGGGCTAACTGTACAATATATTCGCCCATATCTGACTCTAAACATTCAATGTCACGAGCTTCTAAATAGTCGTTAAGTGCGGTTTCTTCTGAGACCATTGACTTGCCTTTGACAACTGTTTTGCCTTTTTTACTGGCAATCAACTGAGCGATTATTTCGTTAGCATCTGTGATAGATTCGGCCCAATGTACTTTAATGCCATTGGCTTCAAGGTTTATTTCAAGCTGCTCTAATAGGTGGGGAAGTTTAAGTAAACAACGTTGCTTAATAAGCTTACATTGTTCACGTAGCGTTTCTAATTCATCTTCATTAGTAAAGGAGCTTTTGCGCTTATCCATTAAATAATCCATGGCTCCGCGAAAGTTCTCTCTTAACTCATTATTAGCAAGATCACGGGTAACATTGTCACGAAAAGCTCTGGCTGACGCTGCATACTTACTTTCATTTGGGTCAACTTTTTTTACCGTCATGATCATTCGCCTTGCTGTTTGGTGGTCACTTGTGTGCGCTTCAATAAATAACTGGCTATGTGTTCACCGCGTAAAGCTTTTTTATTATATTCAAGTGCACCGTTAATATTGATCATGCAGCCCCAATCCGCACTGACATAACGTACGACATCAGCATCGGCTAAGCTTTTGGATTTATCTTTGACCATAGCGCCTGATATATCACCATGCTTTACCGAGAAAGTGCCACCAAATCCGCAACATTCACTTTCATGTTTATGGGTGATGAGCTCTACATTTTTAAGCTGCTTAATTAATGCTTTACCTGTAATGTGTACGCCCATTTCTCTGCGTGCCGCGCAAGACGTATGTAAGGCAATCTTTTCTTTTTGGCCTTGGTCGCTTAATTTAATTTTTAAGATGTGAACTAAAAATTCGGTAAATTCAAAAATTCGTTCACAAAACTCATTAATACCCTTCTCACCTTTCAGTAACTCAGGGTAATGGTGACGCATCATACCGCCACAAGAACCAGAAATAATAACGATGGGGATATTTAAGGGGAACTGAGTTATTTGCGCCAGTGCTACTGCTTTAGCTTCATCTTGATAACCAGAATTATATGCTGGCTGACCACAACAGGTTTGTCCTTGAGGGTAAAGGACTTCGATTCCCTGTTGTTCTAAAAGTTCGATAGCATCGATGCCTGAATTTGGGTAAAGACTATCGGCTAAGCACGTACCATAAAGGTAAACCTGTTTTGGCTTTTGTGGGTAATTACGTAAGTGTTGTGTGTTTAGCACTGTCATGACAGATTCAATATTGTAAATAATTTAATATTTACCTAACTTAACGTGAAGCCTATTGTTAATATATACGACTATTATTAATTTATTATTTCTAAAAACGGTGTAATTTATGCTACTTGCTAATGAACTGTCACTTTTCGCTTTAGTCGTTGAAGCTAAGTCATTTAATAAAGCGGCTGCTTTAGCAGAGATGTCTACACCGGCTCTGAGTAAACGGATCTCGAAACTAGAGGGTGATTTAGGTGTGCAGCTGTTATATCGAACGACCAGAAGGTTAAGTTTAACGGAAGCTGGTGAAAGCTTATATTATCGTGCAAAAGATATTAATAATCAGGTTAACGAGGCAATCGGTGAGATAAGTGAATTTAGTGATAGATTAAGCGGCCATATTCGCTTAACGGTTCCAACGATTTCTGGAGAGTTGTTTCTATCTGAAATAATTGCTGAGTTCTGTCAACTTCATCCTGATATTTCGGTAGAAGTGCGTTTGGAAAATCAATTTGTGGATTTAGTCAAGGAAGGGATCGACCTTGCTATTCGCACTGGGGTATTGGAAGACTCTAGCCTCATTGCTAAATCCTTAATCACCTCACATTGGGTGATTTGTTGTGCGCCCAAATATATTGAAGAATTTGGACAGCCTGAACATGTGGATGAATTAAGTGATCACAATTGTTTAGCTTATACCTATCAGAATCAAGGCGGTTATGATTGGCGGTTTACTCAAGGCAGTGAAAAATATAATGTGAAAATATCTGGTAATTTTGCTACTAATAATGCCCAAGCTTTACGTCAGGCTGCATTAGCAGGTTATGGCATTGTTTATGTACCCAAATGTAGTGTTTATGAAGATATTCAACAAGGTGATTTAACGATTCTATTGACTGAGTTTAAACCCCGCTCATTAGGTGTGTATGCTATTTATCCATATACTCGACACTTGCCAAGTAAAATAAAATTGTTGATTGAGCATATTAAGCAAGGTTATAAAAGTATTCAGCATTATTTTTAATAATCTTATTATAAATGTAACATCAGCTAATATAGCGATAAAAGCAGGCAAGTATTTGAAAATCAAAATTAGTATTTTTGGAGGGTACAAGAGTTAACTATTTTATCGAGTCCTCTCGTCGTCGAGCCGACACTTAGCTATTGTCTTATTATTTTTTAACTAAACTCAGGTTTATTAGTAAGACTTGCTTTGTATTTTTGTCAGTATTACGTAGACTAAGCTAATAGAGATGAAGTTATAGTTGGCGGGGGAAAAAGTGGTAACAAAAAAGAAAGGAAGTGTAGAGTCATCCTCTAAAAAAGGAATGGTAAAGACTAACGATAGCCAAGCGATTTCATTAAATAAAGCCGCACATAACAAAATTCTTCAATGGGTTTTTGATGGGAAACTAGCACCTGGGGCTTTTATGTCTCAGGGGGAATTGTCGAAACTTTTGGATATACCTACCCAGCCATTAAGAGATGCATTACGTGTTCTTGAAAGTGAAAATATGTTGGTTATTCATCCAAGAGCCGGGATACAGTTTCGCAAACCAGATTTAGAATTTATTCGAGCAACCTATCAATTTCGTTCCATAATTGAAAGTGCGGCAGCTCGACAGTTTGCACAATACGGGCAAGAAAGTATTATTACCGCGTTGATTAATGAGCATCATGCATTAATTGAAAAGATCAATAACGAGGGTATTAGTACTGCAATCTTAGATGACATTGAAGCAATAGAACTAAAATTCCATGGAACTATGATCTCTAGTTTAAATAATGAATTTGTTGAAGTTACAGCCACTCGTCTAAAATATTACATAAAGCTTATTCAGCTTGATCATCACTTTACTAGCAATTTAGTTAAAAGTTCGTTATCTGAACATATTCAAATACTTCAAGCTTGTGCAAATCGTGATCAAGAAGCAGCCTCGCAAGCGTTGCTTCTGCACTTTAAAGAGGCGCTTCACCGACATCTGAAACTTTTTTAGTACAGTTTTCGCTTTAGTAAAGGGAACGAAGTATTTCCATTTGTTGCTGTAATAATAAACTCGTTTTAAAGGGCATAGTAGGATGCTCTTTTTTACCCGTTAATAGCATGTCTCCAACCGCTTGAGCTTCATTAGATAATCCATTACTTGAAGATAAATCTTTGAACTCATCTACTTTTTTATCCATTTGATAAAGCGCACAGGATTTTGCTCGCCAAAAATCAGGGATTTTTATATAACCTTTTTCCCCTATGATTAATGCTGCATTTTGAAGTCTACATTGAAATGAAGTAGCTAAGGAAAGTGTCACATCATTAGCATTAGCGAGTATGACTAGGTCGTTATCTACCCCAGATGGAGCAAATTGGACTTTAATATGAATATTGCTCAATGGCGCTTGATTAAAGTAGTGGGCTATCGCTAGTGGGTAAATTCCCATATCGAATAAACAACCTCCGGCTAATTCTGGATTATACATCCGGCCTTCAGGTTCAAAAGGAACTGCATAGCCAAAATCTGCTTTTATATGCTTTATTTTACCAATTCGCCCCTCATTAACCCATTGTTTAGCTTTGATAATGCTAGGTAGAAAATAAGTCCACATAGCTTCCATTAAAAACAGGTTCTTTTCTTTAGCTAGGTAATGTAATTGCAGAGATTCTTCACTACTAATGGTTATAGGCTTCTCACATAGAACAGATTTACCCGCTTCTAAAGCAGATTTTGCTTGCTGAAAATGAAAGTTATGAGGAGTGGCAATATAAATAATATCTATGGTTGGGTCATCAAATAAAGCTTGATAGCCTGCGTAAGACTTTTCTATATTATGTTCTTGGGCGAAGTTTTCAGCATCTTCGGATTTTCTAGCTGCAACAGCTGCCAATATTCCATTCGTGACATATTTCATATCGGAGCAAAACTTTTCAGCAATTGCACCTGTACTAACAATACCCCAGCGTATTTTATTACTCAATTCCATTATATTTATACTCTTAAATAAAAACGTCACATATCATGGTTGTTGATATGTGACGCTAAAGTGGTTTAGTTTTAGTTTGGTTCTATTGCTATGTAATCTAAGTTGATCCAGCCTGTATCATCTGAGTTTAATTGATACTTAATGGTATTGTAACCGGCTTGTAAGGTAAGCGTTTCTTCGCTAGTCGCCCACACTGCCCAGTCACCAGTTGACGTAAAGTTGCTTTGTAGAGCATCAATACCATTAACGTAAACACTCATTGTTCTATCACCTGATGGCCCATCAAAACCCATCGCATATACTTCATGAATAGTATAATCACCAGCTGTAGCTACATAGACACTAAATTCAATACTGTCTACATTGTCGATAATATTATCGACAAAGCCAAAGCCATTATAACCAGTATGATTATTGTTGGACGATAAACCAGCCAGAGTGGCTTCCTCTGCTTCGTAGATTTTTATTAAACGAATATAATCTAAATTCACATACCCTGAGTCATCACTATCGAGTTGATATTTGATCGTATTCTCACCAGCTAACAATGAAATATTATCAGATTTATTAGTCCAGTTATCCCATTCTGTGGTCGTGGTGAAACTACTTTGTAATTGGTCTGTGTTATTTACATAGACGCTCAAAGTACGATCGCCTTCTGGTCCAAAGGTTCCCATCGCATAACGAGTATCAATAAGGTATTCACCCGCTAAAACTGTTTCAATATCAAATTGAACAGCGTCGCCAGTATTTAAAACTTGCCCAACAAACCCATCACCACTATAACCTGCATGTTCTGTTTCAACTGATGCACCACCATAAAGTTGCGCATTTTCTGCTTCAGTATATAAGCTCAAATCTTTTAGCAAAATATAATCGATATTAATGCCACTATCACCGGAATCATTTTGTAATTTCAAAGTTGAACCTTCAGGAATATCGATTAGGATCAAATCTGAATCTACGTAAGATCCTGACCATACACCTGTAGAAGTAAAGCTAAAGTCAGAATGGTGTACACCATCAAGATAAATACTATAGGTGCCTGATTTCTTAGATGTGTAATTAACCACGAACCCAGTTGCTTTTGACACATTAGAAAATACTATACCCGCACCTTCCTGATGTATGTTTTCGACGGCTAATCCTCCAGACGCTTCTGCATCTGAAAAAGTAGAGCCTACACCCAATAACGTAGCATCTTCAGCTTCTAATATGACTCCAACTGTTGAGTCTGATAAGCCTGGTACTTCAGGGGCGTCAGGAATACCGGCTAATAAATGTTGATATGATGCTGCTAAGCCAGCATTAGCAATAATATCTAATGCTTCTTGAGGCCAGTCAGCTGTTGGGTAAACTTGTAAGTTTGTAATAGTCGAGTTTGGTGCACCAATCTGATAAGCACTCGATGTAGAGTAGATATTACTATAATTGTTGTCATGCTTGTCACGCCAAGTATTGAGTTCAAAATTATCTTGTCCTGGGACAATTTCAAAAACTAAGTCGGTGCCTGTATACCAAGCGGTGCCTTCATCTGGATGATATACGCCTTGAAAGTTAATCGTTGGTGCTTTTACATAGTTTCCTGATGCTTCAGAGTTAGGTTGGCTGCCTAAGGTGTAAAAAGCGCCACCATCGTGTAATTCGGTCATTACATTATATACACGGTTATTATTAAACTTGTTATTCTGAGCAACAGTTGTTGGGTTCGTAGGAATGGTTTCTTCTGCGAAATTGTTCCAGCCCCAACCAAGGCTAACACCTGAATACTTAGTATCTTGTATTTGGTTATTCTCTATTACTAAACCGTCAGTAAAAAAAGCAGTAATAGCCGCATGGCCAGAATATAAACGTGTAGGTTGATAAATTAAATTGTTACTTATTAAAATATCTTGTACTACACCTTCTTCACTAGCTGAATATTTTTCATTAGAACCACCGTCACCGATATAAACGTGTTGTGGGTGAGCTATATTAATACCTGAACCGCCAATATCTGTAATAGCATTACCAACAATTTGTGAGTTAACTACATCGTTAGTGAAGTTGATTCCTTCGTTACCCACATGTTTAATGGCTCCGTTTTCAAAACTAACAGAGTCAGCATGATTAACATTAATGGCACCAGGTAATACATCATAAGACGTATATTTATCATTGTGCCAATTGCCATCTGCATAAGCGGTTTTCCATGTGGCAGCTTGAACAGTTGACTTTCCTTGTGAACCATCGACTTCTGGAAGTTCAGATTCTGCATAGGCAAATGTTATCCCGTCAAATGTGACATTTTCTACTCTGCTAGTTGGTGAGTCACCTTCAACGTTGAGTAATACACCGAGTTGTGGTGCGTAAACTTCCGCCGTCGACATATCTTCCCCGTTAAGGTAATAATATAAGGTATTTGTTGTTCGGTCTAAGTAGAACTCTCCAGGTGAATCAAGAAACTCATAAGCATTAGAAAGCGTATGGTCCCCATTAGTACTAAAGGCTCCCCAATTTTGATTCATGGCTATAGATGCATAAGGCTGAGAAAGTTTTAAAACCCTTTGGTCGTCTTCAACGACGGTTTCTCTGACAGTGACAATATTGGTATTCCATGTTGTCTTATTCATTATCTCAACATCTGTCGCGTTGGACAGGGTTGGAATTGAAGATAATGAATAGGTTACGCCATCAGAATGTGAGCCACTTATCCAAGCCCACGAAGCTTGGCCTGCAGTAATAGTGTATGTACCCCAACTACCAGAGCTAGATACTTCTTGACTAGCCATATAGGCACGTTCACCATTTACATACAAAGTTCTTAATTTTTGTGTTTGTGTTAATGATGCTTTGTATATATTGCCACTATGTTGTGACCAACCAGATACTAAAGTGGCGCTATGAATTATTGGAGTCTCACTTTCGTATGCCTGATAATATACGCGATATCCATTTGTCCCTGAATCAGACTCATCTATCTGAATCGTTTCTGTTATAGGATAATCACCACCTCTTATGTAAACAATAATATCCCCAGTCATATTGTCATTAATCGTTCTTACCACGTCTCTCACTTTTGTTATGGTTTTAAATGGTGAGGTTAGTGTTCCCTGTGCACTATCACTTCCATCAGGTGAAACATAATAAGTTTGTTGAGTTGCGGCAATACTGCTGGTTGTTAATAGACTTAAACATAAGGTCAAATGTTTAATGAATGGCCATTTTTTGGAGCTACCAATTACTTTTAAATATTTAGACATGACTTACCTCGTTTATTAATTATTATTTATTTTATGTCGAGTTACTTCCGTTAAAATATCAATTAACCCTGTTGATATCTCAAGTGAGTCTATAGGTTGTTTTTTGTGCAGTCAAAGATTTTTATATGGTTTAATGTGAATGGAGGCGAAGAGAATGCATGTGATAAAAAAGGCTGCAAATTTACAGCCTTGTCGCAGGGAAATAATCAGGTGCGTAAGCTTATGAAATTGTTGGTTTTAGTTCTGTTATTGCGTCAGTAGATAGTACTAAGCCATGGCCAAGCTTATCGTGTAATACAATATGACCATCTTCAATTGCAAATGGTTTGTCAACGATATAATCCCAATTAAGCATAGAGTGTTCGGTATATATTACTTCTGGTAATGCGGAAGCTACATGAGCTCCTATTTCCATTGGAGTATTGCCTAGTGCTATTGATATACCTTTTTCTGCACATAACCAGCCTATTCTCAGTGCAGCGGAAAAGTCGCCATGAATATTGATTACATCAGCAGCTTCATTTTCTAATAATGCTTTTTTACCACTAAGGTTTAAATATTCACCCGCGTTAAGGTAGGTATCCTTTAATGCATTTTTCACTTCATTTAAGCCTTGATAATCATGTCGTAAAATAGGATCTTCTACCCAAAATATTGGGATGCCAGCTTTTTCAAATGCTCTAATTTTTGCAATGGCCTCTTTTGGTGACCAAGCCTCATTAGCATCAACCATGATCAGTTTGTCTTTACCTACAATTTCAGTTATTTGTTGTAGTCTTCTTATATCTCGGCTTAAATCAGGATGCCCAACTTTAACTTTATAACCACTGAAGTTATGCTTTGTCGCTTTTGTATAGAAATCAGTTACTTCTTGATCGGTTAAATGAAAGCAGACTCCACTTCCATAAGCTTTAACTTTATTTTCTGAACCACCTAAAAGTTGGTATAAAGGTAAACCTGCTCGCTTGGCGGTTAAATCCCAGATTGCCTGATCTATAGCTTGGTCAAGATGATAAGGTAAAGATTGGATGTTACCGCCTCTAGGTCGTACAACTTTATGAATTAATGCTTCTGGGTATTGGCCTATCATTGCATCTAAACAAATTGGAGACAGTAATTCTTTGATAAATTTTGCATCAGGAAGAGGTGCATTTAGAGACTGGAAAAACCCAAGTCCAGAATTGCCATTATCATCAAAAATTTCAAGTGCACCGATCCAAACTCGACTAGAGGCTATTTGTGAATCGCCAATCACTCGATCCCTAGGGTAATCAAAGCAGTGAATGCGTATATGTTGTATTGTCGATATCATTTATTTCTCTTTATCAATCTTTAATGTTCATTTATTAAACTCAAATCATATCTTCTACACTAGGCCAACACGGCCGAGTCACTTTAACTGTTCTATTTAATTTACAGTTAATGGATGGAATTTCGGGCGCCGTAGATTTTTACTGGGATAGGGCAATTGTTATATCGCCAACTCAAATTTATTTCGTTATAGTAAACCCATGAAATATCTTATGTCAACACAAAGTGAGATTATAAGGTTAGTTGATATTTTTAAGATAGGAGTTGATATTTCATATATCTTGTATAATATGATTTTTTGACAGGGGAGTTTGATGATTAATTTCGTTATCTCATAAATAAAAAAACTATAAAAAACATAAAAATATATGTAGAGGCAAAAGCATGAAATTTAACAAGTCTGTTTTAGCGCTTGCAATTACAACAGGATTGCTAGCTGCTCAGGTTACAGCTCAAGAGGTTGACAACACAACTGAAGCTGAGACTAAAGATGTTGAAGTTATTGAAGTAAGAGGGGGGATTCGAGGGAGTATTGTAAACTCACAAAACCTTAAGCGTACATCTGAGGGCGTGGTTGATGTTATTACCAGTGAAGACTTAGGTAAATTTACTGATGATAGTATCGGTGACGCAATTAATCGTATACCTGGTGTTCAGCTGCAACGAAACAATAATGGTATAGGTGGTGATCGTGCTTCTATTCGAGGATTAGGCCCTCTATTTGTCAATGTAACAGCTAATGGTCGTTCACCACTATCTCACGGTGACGAAGGAATTCAGAATCTTAGACAATTTAACCTTGATGTTATCCCTTCTGAAATTATAAGTGGTGTCGTAGTACGAAAAACGCCATCAGCAGAAACAATTGAAGGTGGAATTGGTGGCTCAATAGAGCTAGAAACATTAAAGCCACTAAGCTCAGGTCATTTATACAAAGATGATAAAAATTATTTTGCAGCCGGTGCAATCTCCGCTGTTAACGATAGCCTTACTGGGAAAACGCAACCTAAATTTTCTGGAGTAGTTGGTTTTCGCAATGAAGATAATACATTTGCTGGTTATGTATCCGCGATAACTTCAGATATAGATTACTCAGTAGATGAAGCCTTCACGCGAGCTAATGAACGTGATATTTCCATTGACAGTAATGGTGATGGCATAGCGGATCGCGTTGAAGAAGATGTGTTATCTCATACTCGTATAAGCTACAACGCCATCCGTGGTAATAAAGAACGTTCTTCAATAGCTTACGGCTTTGAATGGAAGCCAATTGATGATTTAAAAATTGCTTTCGATGGTTATACATCAACTTATGATGTGCTATCTCAGCGTCCAACGGCGGATTTATTCTTTGATTACTCAGGTGTGTATGACGAAGATGCAATCACAATCGAAAATGGCTACGTTCAGTCAATAAACCCTTCAGAAGGTTATACGGGTGGCGGTACTTTCAACATAGATACCTTTGATTTGTTGTTTAATAACTTGTCTGAAAACACGGTAACTGGTTTGGATTTTGTTTACGGTGAAAATAACGATTTCACTCTAACCGGTGATGTGTCGTATTCAAAAGTTGAGTTTTTTCAAGATTTACGTTTAGGCATTATGAGTGGTAGTTTCGCTGCTGACGACTTTAGTTTTGACGGTACAGGCGATGTACCATCGTTTAGCTATGGGGAAGACGCAAGCAACCCAGATTCGTACACTAGTATTGGTTTCTTTGGTCGTGAGCGTGCTGGTAACAACGAACAACTAGCGTTTAGGTTAGATGCAAAGTGGTATGTGACTGATAACCTAACGTTAAAAACAGGTATTCGTCTTGCAAATACCGAAGTTGATGTACGTGAGGCAAGCCGATTTACATTAATTTATGATGATGATGCGTTGGAAAATGCTTCATTTGATGGTTCATTCACTGAATCACTGTTTCCTGGCTCAGGTATCGACTTTAATCAACTTTTAGTTGTTGACTACGATGCTCAAGCTGCTGCCTATCCTGAAGTATTCAATGAAGGAGCTGCAAGTTCAACCTTCAATGATCCTCTTTTAAGTGTTGATAGTACAACGGGTTTGCCACTAGACCGTGCTAACTCATTTGTTATTGAAGAAGATACAACCGCTTTTTACGTACAAGCTAATTTAGAAGGTGAATTAGGTGACCGTTTCTATACGGCCAACTTTGGATTCCGTGGCGTACAAACAGAGCGTGAAATCTATGGATTTCAATCAACACGAATCGTGAATTCCGCAAATGGTATTGTTGAAGAGCTTGGTTATGTTGGTAAACAGGCAAGTAGTGATGATTTCCAATTATTACCTAGTGCTAACTTCATGCTTGAGGTAAATGACGATATTCAATGGCGTGTAGGTGTGTCAAAGACCATGTCTCAACCAGAATACGATAACCTTAAAGTAAACGGTTCAGTTGATTTACAAGATACTGATGATGTGAATTACGACCCGACAATTAATTCTACAGCCTCTATTGGTAATGCAGAATTAAAACCGTATACAGCTTGGTCATTTGATACCACGGTTGAATATTACACTGAAAATGATGGCGCTATATACGCTAGTTTATTTTATAAAGCGGTTGAAAATTTCGTATTAAGTGAAGCTCGTACCGATGTAACGTTACCAGGTTTCGGTGAGCAATTATTTGATACCATCCAGCCTATAAATGTTTCTAGCGGGACAATACAAGGTTTCGAACTTGGTACAAATATGCCAATTACCGAAAATTTTGGTATTCAAGCCAATTATACCTTTGTTGATTCGAGCTTTGATGAACCAGGCGAAAACACATTATTACAATTTGGTTTTCCAGGCGCATCAAAAAATAACTTTAATGCGATGGCTTATTACGAAACTGATAAGTTTGGTGCACGTTTAGCTTATGTTTATCGAGATGACTTTTTCCAAGCTCTTGGTGGTGGAGTTGACCGAGCAAGTCAACCAGCTTTCACAGAAGCATCAGGTCAACTTGATCTTAACTTCTCATATAGTGTAACTGGGAATGTTGATGTAATCCTGAACGTAATTAACGTAACAGAAGAAGATAGTAGAAACTTCATTATTGATGAATCTAACTTCCGTGATTATGTCACTAGAAGTCGTAGCATTATATTTGGTGTTCGCGGTAGTTTTTAAGCAATATTGTTAACCAGTAAAATGGGCACTAAATATTTAGTGCCCATTGTTGTATAAGCTCTTTATTGTAGGTGCAAATGAAAACACACGAATTACTTCACTCAATCGATTATTACGTTATTGGTATTTACTTAATCCTTCTAATGGGGATTGGTTTGGTGGTATCGATGAGGCAAGAAAAAAATGCCAGTTTATTTGTTGGCGACAAAAGCGTCGGCTTTGCTAGTATCGGAATGTCAATATGGGGAACTAATATAGGCCCTTCTTTCTTGATAGCTAGTTTTGGTGCAGCTTATAGTTCAGGCATGTTGATTGCTAATTTTGAGTGGATGGCATGGGTGTTTTTACTACTTCTTGCAATGGTTTTTACCCCTTATTATCTCAAGTCAAATGTCACCACTATACCTCAATTCATTAAACGACGGTTTGGCGATACTATGTATCGTTTGTTAACAGCATATTCATTACTTACCATAGTTATAATCTGGTTAGGTGGAGGGTTATATGTTGGCGGCCTATTGTTTACTCAATTTACTGGTTTGGAGTTATGGGTATCGATTGCGTTATTACTCTTTGTCGCCACAAGTTTTACTATTGTAGGTGGTTTAGCAGCCGTCATTGCCACCGATGCTTTTCAAACGATATTAATGATCATTGGTATGTCAGCCTTAACATTGATAGGCCTGTATGAAGTAGGTGGTATCGATGGTTTAATGGCAAAAACGCCGCCTGAGTATTGGACACTAATTGATTTCGATTCCGAAGAAATACCTTGGTTAGCGTTTATCCTAGGTTACCCTGTCATGGCTGTGTGGTTTTGGTGTACAGACCAAACAATTGTTCAGCGAGTTTTTGCAGCTAAAGATTTACCTACTGCGCAAAAAGGTGTGTTACTCGCCGCTGCGTTGAAGATATTACCTCCTTTTATTTTTATTCTACCAGGCATCATTTTCTTTGCTTTACAGCCGGGCTTAGAAAATACTGACGGTGCATTTATCGCTATGGTTAGTGATTATATGCCAGTTGGATTTAGAGGATTAATGATAGCCGTATTAATGGCTGCTTTGATCAGTACTTTAGATTCAGGCTTAAACTCTTTTAGTACTATATTTACCCTTGATATATATGAACCTATTTTTAGAAAAGGCAAAGCATTACCTATTAAAGAAACACGTTTAGTTGGCAGAATAGTCACCTTTGTCGCCAGTATTTTAGCTTTTGCCTGGGCGTTAGCTATGGAGAATGTGGCCAGTGATTTATTTAGTTTACTGCAAAGTTTAATTGCGTTTTTAGCTCCACCGTTAACAACATTGTTTTTAGTCGGTTTGTTTTGGCGAAGAGTAACCGCTACCGCTGCCACTTATAGTTTCATCATTAGTTGCATTACTTGTATATCTGTAGGTCTGCTCAGTACCAAGGGTGAAACTTTTGGTTTGTTTGAGCAATGGCCTCACTTCTTACTGCTGTCCTTTTTGTTATTTATTTTCTCATGTGTCGTAATGATCATCCTTTCATTGATGACTAAGCACTCTCCACAAGAAGAAATGCTACCTACGCTTAAAGAGCTATCTGGAACTGGAACAAGTGAAAGCAGTTCTTTATGGAAGTGGTGGATATTATTAGCCGTAGTGATGGTGAGCCTATATGGTTCTTTTGAGTATTTAGCCCGTCAACCAGCAACGGGTAGCAATATTGATGTAACAGAACAGCATCAATCTAACCCATCTGTAGTGTCTGTTTATCGAGGTACTACACCATTATTTGATGGCAAGATTGACGGTAGTGAGTATCAGGATGCTACAAAAATATCAGGCATTACAACATGGACTCCGCAATTTTCCCCAGTGACAGATAAAAGCGATTTATCAGGTAGTGTTTGGATTAAACATGACGGTACATACCTCTATTTTGCTTTCGATATCACCGATGATTTGCTTTATGGCATAGACACGTCACGTTGGTTGCCTAAAGAAAACCCTAAAGCGCACGAACTGACCAGAGAAGGCTTTCCTTGGTTTGGTGATGGCGTTGAAGTCTTGATTAATGCCGAAAACCAATGGAGTGAAAAGGATGGCGAGTTAAATAAAGGAAATGGTAAAAGTTGGCAAATGGTGGCCAGTACACATAAATCAAGATTGGGCGGTATTGGGGTTGCAGGATTATTAGAAGGTGAAGAGCGTTCAATGCCATCAGCATGGAATACGTATCAAAAATGGATACTTAATAAAGACATGGAAGTGAAAGTTCACCTAAAAGAAGATGGGGAGGGATCAGGTTACACAATGGAATGGAAAATCAACCCTGAAGCCTGCTTAGAGATATCTCCCGGTGTATTTTGGTCCCCAGATTTGGCGGTTACAAAAATGGGGTTAAACCTTGCGGTATCGGACCTCGATTTACAAGAAAATGGGAAAGACAATTGGGGTAGCTTTCATCATGAAAATTGGTGGTCAGGTCAAAAAGACAAGCGTACTTGGTTGAAGCAATGGGGGACGATGATCCTTCATGGTGGCTATCGGACAGCGGCTACAGAGTAGTCGCTTTGGATAGCGCTCATATTCAAGAACATGTAAAAGTGAATGAAAGTAAATAAACTATGACAACACATTTTGAATCTAGACTGATTGGCAAAACAAATCTTAAAGTTTCACCTTTAGGGTTTGGTGCTGCTTCTATGGGGAACCTGTTCCATGAGGTCTCTGATAAAGAAGCTTTAGCTACTTTATCTAGCGCAATTAATCTTGGTATGAATCTATTTGATACCGCCCCTAGATATGGTCTTGGGTTAAGTGAGCGCCGTGTAGGCGATGCCCTAAGAAATGTCCCAAAAGAACAATATGTACTATCAACCAAAGTTGGCAGAATTCTGACTCCGGATAGAAACGCTGATGTAACTCAGTTACGTTATGGTTTTGCTTCACCAATGCCGTTCGACGCACATTACAATTATACCTATGACGGTATAATGCGTTCATATGAAGACAGTTTATTAAGGTTAGGTTTAGCCCAAATAGACATTTTGCTTGTCCATGACATCGGCGTGGATACTCATGGTGAACAGGATCAATTTTATTTCGAGCAATTGAAATCGAGTGGGTATAAAGCACTTGAGGAGCTTAAAAATTCAGGTCAAATAAAGGCAATAGGCCTTGGTGTTAATGAGTCTGACATTTGTGAGCGCGTAATGGATATTGGCCAGTTTGATTGCTTTTTATTAGCAGGTCGATATTCATTATTGGAGCAAGCGCCATTAAAAACATTTTTACCTAAGTGCGAATCTCACGGCGCATCTATTATTTTAGGTGGCCCCTATAATTCTGGGATCTTAGCCACAGGTGTTAATAGTAAAGTCACACCTCTTTATAATTATGAACCTGCGCCAACCCATATCATTGAAAAAGTAGCAAAAATTGAAGATGTATGTGCAGACTATAATGTGACATTGGCTGCCGCAGCATTACAGTTTCCTTTGGGACATCCGGCTATTTCTTCTGTAATTCCAGGCTTGGGCAGTGAACATCGCGTTAATCAAACGATGAGTTTGTTTACTGAAGAAATTCCACATGCGTTTTGGTTGAGATTAAAAGAACTTGAGTTAATTGAAGACGCTGCACCTTTACCTATGGATTTACGAGGTAATGAATGATGGAACAGCAAAATATATCAAGTTCTGATATTTCGAAAATAGATTGTCATCAACACTTTTGGCAACTATCTCGTGGGGATTATCACTGGTTAACGCCAGAATTGACTTTGCTTTACACAGATTACTTGCCTGTAAATTTATCTCAGGAACTTACGGATAGCAATGTAACTGAAACCATTTTAGTGCAAGCCGCCGAAACAGAAGCTGAGACGTTATTTTTATTAGAGCTGGCACATAAAAATACTTTCGTCGCTGGTGTTGTTGGCTGGGTTGATATGGAAAGTCCGTCAGTCTTACTAACGCTTACAACGTTTGCAAACGATCCTTACTTCAAAGGTATACGCCCAATGTTACAAAGTATTGAGGACGTAGATTGGATTTTGCAAGATAGATTCAATCCCATCTTTGAGTTTTTAGTTGCTAACAACTTAAGTTTTGATGCATTGGTTAAAGAGCAGCACTTAGCCAATATCCATCTCATAGCTAAACGATATCCCTCATTGAAAGTGGTTATAAATCACTGTGCTAAGCCAAGTATAAATAGACCGCCTTCTGTTCGTTGGAAGGAGCAGCTAAACATCTTCAAATCACTTGAAAATGTCTCTATAAAATTTTCAGGCTTATTAACAGAAGCCCCTATAGGTGACGTAAATCTTCAACAATTAATTCCTTATTTTGATTATGTTATGTCGGTGTTTGGAGCAAGCCGAATAATGTGGGGGAGTGATTGGCCTGTGCTTAAGTTAAATGGTGATTATGCCCTATGGGTGAATTTAACAGATAAGTTACTTAAAAAATTCTCACCAAAAGAGCAACAAAAAATATGGTCTAAAAACGCTCAGGATTTTTACAACTTACCTTCACTTCGGTAGAAAAATATTAGGAAAAACAATGGTTGAAAAAGATAAAAAAATAGCACTAGTTACCGGTGGTGGTAGTGGAATTGGCAGAAGTATCTGTTTACGTTTGGCGGGAAAAAATATCAAAGTATTAGTCTTAGATATTAATATTGAAGCCGCTCAAGATACGGTTGATATGATCTCAGCCAATAATGGAAGCGCTGAGGCGTATTCTGCAGATGTATCAAATAATGCTGATGTTTTAACTTTGATTAACGATATTAATGAAACACACACGATTGATATTTTAATAAACAATGCGGGTATAGCGCATATTGGCAATGTTGAAAATACACAGGAATCAGATCTTGATCGCTTATACCAGATAAATGTTAAAGGTGTATATAACTGTATTTCTGGCGTCATTGGTGCGATGAAAAAACAAAATTACGGTGTGATCATAAATATGGCGTCTGTCGCGGCTTCCGTTGGTATCGCTGATAGATTTGCTTATTCAATGACTAAGGGCGCGGTATTAACCATGACCTATTCAGTTGCCAAAGATTATTTAGACTACGGTATTCGATGTAATTGCATCTCCCCTGGTCGGGTTCACACTCCGTTTGTGGATAACTTTTTAGAAAAAAACTATCCAGACAATAAAGCTGAAATGTTTGAAAAACTATCAAAAAGTCAGCCGTTAGGCCGTATGGGTAACCCTGATGAAATAGCTGCAATGGTTGATTATCTTTGCTCTGAAGATGCAGCGTTTATCACAGGTAGCAATTTCCCTATCGACGGTGGCTTTGTCACCCTAAATAATTAATCAATATTTAAAAGAGAGTACATTAAATGAAACTGCTTCGTTATGGCCCTTTAGGGCAGGAAAAACCTGGAGTTATTGATACCGACGGTAACATTCGCAGCCTTGAAGGGATTGTCGATGATATTGATGGAAGCGTATTGTCTGAAGATAGTTTAAAACGTTTACACGCTATCGATGTAACAAGTTTACCGATTATTGATGCCAATGTTCGTTTAGGATCATGTGTTAACAAAGTGGGTAAGTTTATTTGTATTGGGCTTAATTACGCAGATCATGCAGCAGAATCTGGCATGCCAATTCCAAAAGAACCAGAAGTATTTTCAAAGTTTACCAGCGCTATTTCAGGTCCTAATGACGACATTATTAAACCTAAAAACAGTGACAAATTAGACTGGGAAGTAGAGCTGGCGATTGTGATTGGAAAATACGCTTCTTATGTTAATGAAGACGATGCACATAAATATATTGCTGGTTACTGTGTTTGTAATGATGTGTCAGAACGTAGTTTTCAATTAGAGAAAGGTAGCCAATGGGATAAAGGTAAAGGTTGTGATTCTTTTGGACCAATAGGCCCTTGGTTGGTGACTCAGGATGACGTTACATCACCACAAAATTTAAAAATGTGGTTAGCGGTTAATGGTAAAACATTCCAAGATGGCAGCACCAAAACCATGATATTTAAACCAGAATATATCGTAAGTTATTTAAGTCAGTTTATGAGCTTACAGCCTGGTGATGTTATCTCAACAGGGACACCTCCTGGTGTAGGTTTAGGCCAAACACCGCCTTTGTATTTAAATCCGGGTGATAAAATTACATTGGGTATTGAAGGATTAGGTAGTCAAACACAAACGGTTGTTAGTCACAGTTAATTTAAATTATAGACTCGTAAAATTATTGATATGTTCGAGTTTTAAATTGAAATAACGGATGAGCAGAATTTTATACTGTGGACTTCAATTAGACTGGAGTTCCAACTTAATTTTGCTTTTTAAAACAAATGTAAAAGCGTTAATAAATGACACTATTAGCGCTAATGGCAATGAAGAATAAATTATGTATTTAGGCATTGATTTAGGCACATCAGGTGTAAAAGTTATCATTATGGATGATAACGATAAAATTGTAACGCAAGCATCTTCTCCTATAGAGGTAAGTCGCCCAAAACCGTTATGGTCAGAGCAAGATCCTCAAGCTTGGTGGCAAGCTACGAATTTAGCCATGCAATCATTAAAAGATACTCATGCTAACACACTATCAACTGTCAGCGCTGTGGGTCTATCGGGTCAAATGCACGGGGCAACGATACTTGATAGTGATAACCATATCATTCGCCCTGCAATTCTATGGAATGACGGAAGAAGCGAAGCTCAATGTAAAACTCTAGAAGCAAATGAGAAAGAGGCGCGCACTATCACCGGTAATATTGCAATGCCCGGTTTTACTGCACCTAAACTTGTTTGGTTAAAAGAAAATGAACCTGAAAACTTTAATAAGATAGCAAAAGTACTACTACCTAAAGATTATTTGCGGTTTCTAATGACAGGTGATTTTGCTTCTGACATGTCTGATAGTGCAGGTACGCTATGGCTTGATGTAGAAAAGAGACAATGGTCGGCGAAAATGTTGACCGCTACAGGATTAACTGAAAATCAAATGCCTAAGTTATACGAAGGCACTGACGTTACCGGAACACTATCAGCTGAGGTAGCACAACAATGGGGCATGAACCAAGTACCTGTCATTGCAGGTGGTGGTGATAATGCGGCTGGAGCAGCGGGTATTGGAGTCATTAATCCAAACGAAGCCTTTTTATCGTTAGGTACATCAGGTGTTTATTTTGTGGCAAACCAAAGTTACAACCCAAACCCTGATAGCGCTGTGCATACTTTCTGCCACTGTATTCCAAATACATGGCATCAAATGTCGGTGATCTTAAGTGCAGCAAGTTGCTTAACTTGGGTAACCGAATTAACAGGATATAAAGACGAGAAAAGCTTACTTGATGAAGCCGAAAAGCTTGATTTTTCAATGCCATCTTCATTGATTTTTTTACCTTATCTATCAGGTGAAAGAACGCCTCACAATAACCCCAATGCCCAAGGTGTGTTCTTTGGCCTTAGTCATAACACTAAAGCGGCAGAATTATGTAGAGCGGTATTAGAAGGTATTGCCTTTGCCTTTGCTGATGGACAGCAAGCCTTAATCGTTTCAGGAACTCAAATAGACCAAGTTTCAGTGATCGGTGGTGGATCGCGAAGTAAACTTTGGGGGAAAATTCTCGCAAGCGTTTTAAACAGAAGTTTAATCTATCGTAAAGGCGCTGAAGTTGGTCCTGCGCTAGGCGCTGCGCGCTTAGCAAAGATAGGCGTTACAAAGCAGAGTCCTGCAGCTATTTGTCATTCGGGTGAAATAGATCATGTAATCGAACCCGACAAGGCTATGAATCAGTATTACAGCCAACAGCATAAAAAATATCAACAACTATATCAAAGCTTAAAGGCACATTTTTAATCGTCTTTATTCATTAAAAATTTATTAACAGAATTAAACAGGAGTACAACATGAGCGAACAATTTTTCAACAACGTCGATAAAATTAAATTCGAAGGTGTAAATAGCACAAATCCATTAGCCTTTCGTTACTATGATGAAAACCAAGTCGTATTAGGTAAAACAATGAAGGAACATCTTCGTTTTGCTGCGTGTTATTGGCATAACTTTTGTTGGACAGGTTCTGATATTTTTGGTGCGGGCACGTTTGAGCGTCCTTGGATCCAACCGACGGGAAATCAACTTCAATTGGCTGAACAAAAAGCTAAAGTTGCTTTTGAATTTTTTGAAAAATTAAGCGTACCTTATTTTTGTTTTCACGATACAGATATAGCACCAGAAGGCGCTACATTAAAAGAAAGTCACGCTAATGTTAACCATATAGCTGATATTTTTGAGAAAGAAATGGCGCGTACCGATGTAAAATTACTTTGGGGGACAGCTAACTTATTTTCAAATGCCCGTTTTTGTGCTGGTGGTTCAACTAACCCTGACCCCGAATTGTTCGCTTATGCTGCTGCACAAGTGAAACATGCTATGGATGTCACTCACCGTCTTGGTGGTGAAAACTACGTACTGTGGGGAGGTCGTGAAGGTTACGACACATTGTTAAATACCGACTTAAAACAAGAGGGCGAACAATATGCTCGCTTCTTAAAAATGGTTATTGAACATAAACATAAAATTGGTTTTAAAGGTAAGTTACTAATAGAACCTAAGCCTCAAGAGCCAACTAAGCATCAGTATGATTATGATACTGCAACGGTTGCTGGTTTTTTACACAAACACGGAATCTTTGGTGAAATCCACACTAATATTGAAGCCAATCATGCGACATTAGCAGGTCATAGCTTCCATCATGAAGTTGCCGTCGCATGTGCGGAAGGTGTTTTAGGTAGCATTGATGCAAACCGTGGTGATATGCAAAATGGCTGGGATACAGACCAATTCCCTAATGACGTAGCTGAATGCACGTTAGTAATGTATGAAATTTTAAAAGCCGGTGGATTAACAACGGGTGGGTTTAACTTTGATACTAAACTTCGCCGCCAATCGTGTGAACGTGATGATTTATTTATTGGTCACATAGGTGGAATGGATACCATGGCAAAGTCACTACTAAATGCAGCAAAACTTATTGAAGATGCGCCATTATCAAATTTTGTTGATCAACGCTACTCAGGTTGGAAAGGCGATTTAGGGCAAAGTATTATTACAGGCCAACAAAGTTTAGAGAGTTTATCTAAATTAGTTTTAGACTCAAACATCAACCCTAAACAGGTTTCTGGTCGTCAAGAGTTACTAGAGAATATAGCTAATCGCTACGTTTAATCCGTAACTGAATAACTAAAAGGTAAGCCAGTGGTAGTAAAATATCACTGGCAAGATAAAAATGAATTTATTAGAACAACTGAAACTGGTAACGACTGTTGTTGCCGACAGTGGTGATGTTGACTCAATTAAAGCGTTAAATCCAGTTGATGCAACCACCAACCCATCACTCATTTTACAAGCCGCAAAATTACCACAATATAAACACCTTATAGACGATGCGATTACAAAATCTACCGTTAATGGCTCAGCTGATATTGATGATGTTTGTGACCAACTTATTGTTAACTTTGGTTGTGAAATTTTAAAACATGTACCTGGAAGAATTTCTTCTGAGGTTGATGCCCGTTTATCATTTGATACAAATGCGAGTATTGAGAAAGGCCGAAAACTTATAGCCCTTTATGAAAAATCAGGTGTTAATAAAGACCGAGTATTAATTAAATTGGCATCGACTTGGCAGGGCATAAAAGCGGCTGAACAACTAGAAAAAGAAGGTATTGCTTGCAACTTAACTTTATTGTTTAGTATGGCACAAGCCATTGCGTGCGCAGAAGCGAATGTTACTTTGATTTCTCCTTTTGTTGGGCGGATCTTAGATTGGCATCGCAGCCAAGCTCAAAAAACTAAAGATAACAAGGAGTTTATTGGTGCTGCAGATCCTGGAGTGCAGTCGGTAACAAAAATTTATGAATACTTTAAATCCTACGATTATAAAACCGTTGTTATGGGAGCTAGTTTCAGAAACACGTCTGAAATAGTCGAACTAGCCGGTTGTGACTTACTAACCATTTCACCTGCTCTTTTAAATGAATTGAATAATACCGAAGGTAAACTTACCACCAAGTTAGATGGCAACAATATTGAAAGAAAGTCTCGTGAATCACTCATCCCGCTAACACATGAGAGCTTTGCATGGCAGCATAATGAAGATGCGATGGCTTCAGAAAAATTATCTGAAGGTATTCGTAATTTTGCTAAAGATCAAAACACACTAGAGCAAATGGTTTCAGCTCTTCTATAAACAGATGTGCTGTAAATCAACGTTTAAAATTTAAAGGAGATCATCATGTCGTCGTCAAGGCAGTCGCTAGCTAACGCTATCCGTGCATTAACAATGGATGCGGTACAACAAGCAAAATCAGGCCACCCAGGAGCACCAATGGGTATGGCAGATATTGCTGAAGTATTATGGAATGATCACTTAAAGCATAATCCTACCAATCCTAATTGGGCTGACCGAGACCGCTTTGTTTTAAGCAATGGTCATGGCTCAATGTTAATATATTCATTACTGCATTTGAGTGGTTATGATTTATCAATAGATGAGTTAAAGCAATTCAGACAGTTGAACTCAAAAACTCCCGGACATCCTGAATACGGTTACACCGTTGGCGTTGAAACAACAACAGGTCCACTAGGCGCTGGGGTTTCTAATGCGGTAGGTATGGCGATTGCTGAAAAAACTTTAGCCGCACACTTTAACCGCCCTGATTTGGAGATTGTTGATCACTATACATATTGCTTTTTGGGTGATGGCTGTTTAATGGAAGGCATTTCTCACGAAGTGTGTTCGTTAGCTGGTACGCTAGGTTTAGGTAAATTGGTTGCTTTTTGGGATGATAACGGCATATCAATAGACGGAGAAGTAGAGGGTTGGTTTACTGATAATACTCCTGCTCGTTTTGAAGCATACGGTTGGCATGTAGTAAGCGGCGTTGATGGCCATGATCCTATTGCAATCAACCTAGCTATTGAACAAGCAAAAAACACGACGGATAAACCAACCTTGATTTGTTGTAAAACAACTATAGGTTTTGGCTCACCAAATAAGTCTGGTTCTCATGATTGTCATGGAGCTCCTTTGGGTGATGAGGAAGTTTTAGCTGCACGTGAATTTTTAAATTGGCCTTATAAAGCGTTTGAAATACCTGATGACGTATATTCAGGTTGGAATGCACATTCGAAAGGGTCAGTCGCAGAGTCAGAATGGTCAGCGCTATTTAGTGCTTATGAAAAGAAATATCCCGTACTCGCTCATGAATTTAATCGTCGTGTAGCTCAAAGAAATTTACCTGATACCTTTGAACTTGTGGCAAATGACTTTATTGAAACATGCCAACAAGCTAAGAGTAATATTGCCTCTAGGAAAGCGTCACAAAATACGATAGAAGCATTTGCTGCGGTATTGCCAGAGTTATTAGGGGGGTCTGCCGATTTAGCAGGATCCAATTTAACCTTATGGTCTGGTTCAAAAGGAATATCTGCCGAAGATGCCGATGGCAATTATTTATATTATGGAGTTCGTGAATTTGGTATGAGCGGTATTATGAATGGCTTGTCTTTACACGGTGGTTTCATTAATTACGGTGCGACTTTCTTAATGTTCATGGAGTATGCTCGTAACGCTGTTCGTATGTCTGCATTAATGGGCATACAAAACATATTTGTTTATACCCATGACTCAATTGGTCAAGGGGAAGACGGTCCTACACATCAGCCAATAGAGCAAATAGCCAACCTCAGAATGACACCTAATTTAACCACATGGCGTCCATGTGATGCCGTTGAATCTGCCGTTGCTTGGAAAGCAGCGATAATGAAACAAGATAGCCCATCAGCATTAATATTTAGTCGTCAAAATTTACCCCATCAAGAGCGTAATAAAGCTCAAGTGCAAGCCATTGAACGTGGTGGATATATACTTCAGGATTGCGACAGTACACCTGATGCGATATTAATAGCCACTGGATCTGAAGTATCTATTGCAATGGATGCGGCAGAAGAGCTTAGATTACAAGGTAAAAAAATTCGTGTTGTTTCAATGCCAAGCACTAACCTTTTTGATGCTCAAACATTGGAATATCGAGATCTTGTTTTACCCAAAAATGTTAAATCTATTATCGCAATTGAAGCTGCTCATGTTGATTATTGGTATAAATACGTCGGTAGAGATGGTGCTATCATTGGAATGAGTACTTTTGGTGAATCTGCACCGGGCGCAGAATTACTAAAATACTTTGGTTTTACCGTAGAGAATATAGCTACGACAACCTTAAATGTTATCCATAAAAATACACTTGGTTAATTACATTAACCGTTTCAAAAAGGTGAGTGGGTTATTCGATTTTACGAGAACGATTTCACAAAAACTATTTTAAGACAACTATGTTAATACAAAGTACTTAAACTGGTTTTATCGGATAACCCATACCCGTTCTACAACTCAACTTTTGAATAAATAATTGATTGATCACCAGCTTGATAAGGGACTGCGTTGTTACCTCTTAGCACTTTTAGTTCATCAAAGGTTGCAGGTAATCCCGCATAAACACTTGAAATGTAGATAGTGCTTGTTTGTTGTTGTGAAAAATTAAGCTCTAGCTGTATGTTTGCGCAAGACATACCTCGACATTGGTATCTATAATATTCAGAAGTACTTTTTTCATCCTTATAGGTAATGACCTCATTTCCTGTTGCTATGCTCTGCAAGCCTGAGCTAATGGGTACATAAACAATAATGTCACTTAAGTTGTCTGGGCTGGTGGATATACGTAATGTTACTTGTTTTTCAGATTTGTCAGTGGCCTTGTGCGTTATTGTCACTTCTGGTTGATCTAATTTTTCAGATTGAACTTCAGTAGTATAAAAACGGTTGTTAGACCATGGTAAGGCTTTTGCAATTTGAGTCTTGTTAGTCAATGCATTAGCAAGAAGTTCAGGTAACAATTTTTGTTCTTTTCCCTTAAGTATTAGTGCGTCATCATCACCTTGTTGAACGTATTGTAGATTGATATGTTGAGGCATTAAAGGAGTATAAGGGGCTTGATAACTTGTCCAGACAATACTGATAAAGCTACCCAATGCTAGTGTATATATAAGTTTATTAAAGGCTTTTGTGTTGTTAATTTTAAATGTTAACAAAGGTAATAAAGATATCACTACAAAGCTCAATACTATGCCAATTGCTAAGGCCATACCATATCCAACCATAATCTCTAATACGTAAGCTATAGGCATAAAAGTTATTGCGCTGATGAGGGATAATACTATTAATGTGGCTATGTGTAGGTTAGCTTTTGTTTGCTTAGCTAATAGTGAAGCGTTAAGGGTCGTTATTATCGTTAGTGCAATAACGGCAGTAACCATAGGGATAATAAACAAAAAGCTAATCCCTGGCATTAGTATACTGGTTACAAGACTCAGTAGTGTAAAAATGATTGCAACGGCCAGTAACATGTTTGACGTAGTGGCTTTACGAGCTAGCCCTCGGCCAACGATAAGTCCCAAAAGAGCAACACATAACCAAAGGGAGAGTTGCATTGGCAGTTGATTGCTATACCAAGGTATGGGTGTACCACTAATCCACTGTACCAAAAGCTTGCTGAACAGCCCAGCTAGCGCTGATGTAATAAGTATTAAAATAATTGCAAACAAGCCTTTGCTGAACTGCCATAGATTTAGCTGTTTTTGTTTTGCTAGTAAGTAGCAGATAAGCACTAGTAATCCCGCCATAATTAATGACATATATAGGCTAGTCGGCTCACTCCATTTGACTACAAATAATCCCATAATATCTGAATAAACTAAGTTACCTTGGTTAACAAGGTTCAGGTCTTGATCTTTAATTTTAGCCAATATTCCCCAAACGTTATCACCATGCTCTTGTAAACTCCCTCGGTCTAGATTCTCAAGATTGTCTAAAGGGGTGTGGTAATGAGGTAGACGCTCGGCGTGGGCGAAATTGAGACCTTGTAAACCATGCTTTTTGAAAACGGTGAGGTCAGTATTATTTGGAAGGAATTTATAAACCTCGTAAAATAAAGAACTACTCAATGGCGCTTTTGATGTTTGTGCATAGTGCTGGACTAACCAACCGCTATTTTCACCAGTTTCAAACATAACACTTTTACCAGAACTGCCCCTAGCTTCGATGTTAATAGCTAATTTTAGCGTGTTAGCCAAAGGGTGTTGTTGCATAAATGCTTTTGCACCAAACAAACCAAATTCTTCTCCTTCATTAAATAACAACACAATAGAGTTTTTTGGCGGTTTTGATAATGACAACAAACGAGCCGTTTCAAGTAAGGTAACGACTGCGGCTCCCGCATCACTCCCCCCTGGGCTGGCTGGAACAGAATCATAATGAGCTGAAAGTAAAATACCATTATCCGTATCCGTGCCTTTTATATGCACAATGATGTTTCGTATTTTAGTACAACGGGCATAACCTCGCGTTGAATCATCACAAATTTGTGTGTCTTGAATTTCAGTTACATAACCCATATCGGAAAGTAAGGTGGCTATTCGCTGTTCGACTATTTTTCCAGCGGTGCTATCTACAGGGTGGGGTATTTGCTCTTTAGTTAGACTTTCCAACATAGCAAAAGCACGTGCGCTTGAGAAAATATTTGGTGCAGCATTATTGTCTAGCGGTTCAACACTATTGAGTTGTGAGCGAATAAAAAAGGCGCTAAGAACAAATAGTAATAGTGAAATTAACAATGGTGCCATGTTTAGTTTTGTTAGAGATTGCTGCATATTATTTTTCATATTGTGTTGCGGATCCCAAATGTTATTAGGGGCTGTTTATCTTTCATTTTACGCAACGTTGAGTGGAGGAACATTCCCAATCGCGGCATAAACATCGAGGTTTAATGGATTAAATAAGTATGTTTATAACAAAGAGTGGGGATGATTTAACCTAAACCCGAAGGGCTGGGTCTATTTGTCACCCCAACTTCGTTCTTGTTATTTTAGCCAGATACTTAAATAGAACCACTATTTACGAGTCTTCTGCCTCGCTGGATGCAACAAATAGCCGCCAGCGTTGCAAAAAATAAAAGATAAAACCCCCTAAATAGGTCAAAATATAAATAGATTAAATAACGGTTTGAACGAGTCAACGTTCATCACTAAAAGCACACCAAGGAAAAGTCGCCTCTCAAGCTGAAAGCAAATTCAGCCTGTTAGAGTACTAGTCTCGAAAAACGAGGCGTGTTGAAACTCAATCAGTAGAAATTGATTTTTAGGTTACTACATTTTTATTAGTTTGTAGAGTATGGAAAGTTCATGGGGATATTATAAAGCCTATACCAAGAGTGTTACGGACATTATTTTTTCCTTTAACTCTTCTGCAGTAAGGGAACCCTTAACAACATAATCTTTTACAAAATCATAGGCCATTATTTTTTCTTTATCTTCCTTTCTTTCAGAAGAACTAAACATGATTATCACGCAAGAGTCGACTTGAATATATTTTCTTAAATGAGAAAATGTCTCCAAAAACTCTATCCCGTCCACTCTCGGCATATTAATATCTAAAAATATTAGTATTGGAGGGTATAAATCAGGATATTTTTTTCTATTTTCTTCATAGTCTTCAAAAAATTCCAATGCTTCTTTACCGTCTATTTTTTCAAAAATAGTCAGATCTAGTCCTGACTCTTTTAGCAACCGCTTAAGAATGTATCTATCTATCTCGCTATCATCAACGATTAATACAGGAGGGTGTTTTTTATCCATTTTCATCCACTTATGTAGTCATTGGTATAATGATTTTAAAAAGCGTTCCTTGGCTGGAACTTTCAAATGTTATCGTGCCATTTAAATAGTCAATATGCTTTTTGACTATAGCCATTCCCAACCCAGAGCCATTGCTCTTATTAGGATGGAAACGTTTAAACATGCTAAACACTTCACGTTGATATTCTTGGGGAATACCTATCCCATTGTCGGAGATATTAATAAATATAGATTCATCGTTATCAAAAATATCAAGTTTTACATAAGGAGATGCTTTACTTTCATCATAATACTTCAACGAATTTGATATCAGGTTTTCAATGATTTGAGAAAACCGTATTTGTTCTGAACTAATCACTCGCGACAAAGATATATTTATATCTATAGAACAAGGATTGTCTTTTCGCAACCAAGATAAACGCTCTGTCATATCAACAACCATCGCATCAAAGTCTATAGGCAATTGTTTATTTGAACCAATGTCGGCCTGTGCAAGTAATAATATGTCAACTACAAGCGTTTCAAGCTTTGTCATTTGTTGACTAATTTTATTAGCGTTACTTTTTGCTTCAAGTAAATCACCTTGGTCAATGTCTAGACTAATAAATTGCGCTAATGCTTTGGCGCTAGACAAAGGGGATTTCAAATCATGTGATGTACGATAAGCAAATTGGCTTAACTCTTCATTTGCTTTTCGTAGTGAAATGGTTTTTTCATTAACAATCGCCTGTAGCTCTTTACTGTTCTCTAGGTTAAATAACTCTTTTTTAATTCGATTTCTTGCCGCTGTCATCAGCTCTTTCAATTCACTAGATGTATGCTTTTCAAGGCTGTCCTCTAAATTGAGGTTATCCTCTGGCTTACTCCATAAAATAGTGGTTAAGTCTTTGATTGAACTTGAAATAGTACGAGACAAATACGTTATAAAAATAATATTAAAAATTGAGATTAATATTACTAAAGGAATAAGAGTGGTTAATAAAAATGATACGGTTTTATTAATTGGTGATTCAAAATCATCTGAATTGGTCTTAAAAGCTTTTAAAGCATACGTTAAATCAGCTAAAAGTTGAGTTTTATTAACCTCATTATCATTAAATTTTGATAATGAGGTTAACGCACTATCTGCATCTTTAATGTCTTTTATGCAAATATCCAGCGCATCAATGGTATTGATAGCACGCATTACTATTTTGTTAAGAATGTTGATTTGTTCAATACATTCAATGGGTTGTTGCTTTATATTTAAAATAGCACTTTTGATTTCATGAGTAACAATAGGGCGACCATTTTCAATGCTAAGAAGTAATTCAGAAAAGTGAGTGTAGTGTTTTAAGTGGAGAAAATTCAATTGATGAAACTTAGCGCCTTTTGCAATCTCCAAGGCAGAAAATACCGTAATACTTATTTCTAGAATGGTAAGCGCAACAATAAGCTTAAGTTTTTTGGAAATTTGCATAAAGATTAATCCCGTCCATAGTTACAAATTTAATGGTTTCTATTCCAAAAACTATAGTTCAAGTCTCAGGTTTCGCCTGATTGGGAAATATCTTTTTGCAAAAGTGAAAAGGTTGAGAGGCGCTTTTTAAAGTCTAAGCTAAATTTGCGCTGTATTAAGTGTGATACAGCTATTTAGCTGACTCAGCTAGTTACCTTTTTACAAGAGCAGAGAAGATCAAAAGCAGAGCGAACATAGCGGTTCGCTATATGCGAATTTAAAGGTAGCTGCCTATGTTGTTTTAATGAAACAGAGCAACTACTCCTAAAGAATTTACTTATGCTCTAGTGGTGCCGATAAGCTAATATATGTCATATTTAAATATTTATTTATAAGTTTTAAATACTGATCAACTAACGCATCAATTTTTATGTCTAATGCACTAGAGGTGATTTTTATTTTTGTATTTCGAGGATACTCTCTAGGTTGAGTAGATTCTAAAAATTTCTGGTAAATTAAAGAAACAGACGCTTTTTGAGTTTTTTAGGTTTAGATAAAACTAACCTAGCGTAGCGTAGCCTTAAAAACTTTCACCTAATAGTTTGTTAAGAGATACAAAAGCAACAATCGACAACTCAGGTGGGCTGTTGAAAAATTAATGAATACCATTGTGTAATGCTTTTTTGACATAATACCTACTGAAAATTCAGGCGATACTTTTTAAATGAGTAGACTTAATTCGATAGGTGTGGTTGGTCGGGAAGTTACGTTATACTTATGATATATAAACAATTTATTTTCAATGGTACTAGCATAGATTTTTTGATATTGTCATTATAAGATTATCATGTATTGCTGGATAACTTTATATTAAAGGGAATAATAAATAACAATGAAACATATCATTATAATAATAACGCTACTGCTCTCTTCTTTTTGCACGCAAGCAAATAATTGGGAACAATTGTTCGATAATAATAAATATAATAACGCCAAAATATCACCTAATGGTGATTATATTGCAATCTCAATGAATTATCAGGGTAAAAATATACTCGTATTCTTAGACAGAACTAATTTAAGTACCGTTGGGACCTCTCGCTTTAATGGCGAATATGAGGCTGGTGATTTTTATTGGGTAAATAATGAACGAGTTGTTATTGAAATGGTTAAGCGTGAGCCTGGATATGAGCAACCACAATTTTATGGTGAATTATATGCGGTTAATTATGATAGCTCTAGAGGTAAAATTATTTATGGTTATCAAGCTGGAAAATCTGCATCAAGAGGTAGTCGCCTAAAAAAACAAGAAAGTATATTTGGTTGGGCTCAAATAATTGATGTTCTTCGGGAAGATAGAAAACATATCCTAATTCAATCGACACCTATGGATGACACAGGGGAAAGAATTCCGTCAGTATTAAAATTAAATGTATACAATGGCCTTATTAAAAAAGATTTAGGGAAGTCACCTATCCCTTTTAGCCATTACTTAACTGATTCTGATGGAGAAATTAAACTAGTTTCAGGTACCGATAGGAATTATGTCAGACAACTATATTTGAGAAAAAATGGTGAATGGATAAAAGTGCCTGCAGGGACGGTAGGGCAGTCATTCTCATTGATATCAATCAGTGAATCAGGCAAGTATCTATATACAAGGGATAATCATAATCAAGATTTATTCGGTATTTTTAAACTAAACCTTGATGATTTATCTTATAAAAGCTTGTATACGGATGAAAAAGTTGATGTCACTGATGTGGAGTTGTCCACTGATACTAAAGCCGCTTATGCAATAAGAGTCGATGATGGATACCCTGCATATGTAATTATGAATCCTGATCTTGAAGAGGCTAAAATATTTAAGGATTTACTGAAATCATTTCCTTTTAGTTCAATAAATATTACTAGTAGTTCTGAAGATGGGAAATTCTATATTGTTTCTGTGTCTTCAGATACCGACCCTGGAACTCTATATTTATACAATAAAGAAAATAATAAGCTTCAATCGTTATTCAGATTCAAACCTGAAATAAATAACAAAGCATTATTTCAGTCAGAGCCTATTCAATTTGCTGCTAGTGACGGCAATATAATTAATGGATATTTCACGCAATCTGAAAGTAAAGATAAGTCGAAATTAGCGCCAGTTGTTGTTTTAGTGCATGGTGGACCTCATGGTATACGAGATTTATGGAGATTTTCTAATACGGTTCAGTATTTAGCTGTTAATGGTTATTCTGTATTACAAGTGAACTACAGAGGTTCTGGTGGATATGGTGAAAAGTTTGAACTCGATGGGTATAAAGTATGGGGTTCTACTATTCAAAAAGATATCCACGAAGGTTATCAATGGCTAGTGGCGCAGAAGAAGGCTAGTGGAAATAATGTTTGCATAATGGGAGCTAGTTTTGGTGGTTATTCTGCTGTACAAAGTGCAACGCTATATCCTGATACATATAAATGTGTAGTTGCTAATGCAGGCGTATATGATCTTGAACTTATATTGGAAGAGAATTCTAGCAGAGCGGTTAAAAGCTTTTGGAAGCAATCTTTGGGAACAGATAGCCAGCAGTTAAAAGCTTTCTCCCCTGTTAACTATGTTGAACGTATTAATGTTCCATTACTGTTAGCTCATGGCGAAAATGACGAAGTAGCAGATATTGAACATGTAGAGAAATTGCGTGAAGCATTAGATAAAGCTAAAAAACCTTATGAGTGGTTTGTGATTGATAAGGAAGGACATGGTTTTTATAATCCAGAAAATCAAAAAATGTATATGAAAAAAGTCCTAAATTTTTTAGACAAAAATCTTAAGTAAACTTTTACTTGTTAATTTGAGCTTTGGTAGCGGTAAATATACAAATTAGTAGAAATAGAGCTCAGTTTCATCTTAGAAAATAAGTACGCACTTTAAGAGTTTAATGTCCCGTCCTAAAATACGTTGACGGTTTTAATATAAGGCCAGTGGCTTCTGCTTCTGGTCTTTTTTTATGCACTTGGTTTGGTGTTTTCATTCCCAAACTTAAATGCGGTCTCATTTCATTATATATAAATATAGATTCTCTAACGAGTTGATTTAACTCTTCAATGTCACGGCATCTATATAAAATAAACTCTTGTTTTAATATTCCATTTATTCGCTCTGCTAATGCGTTTTGGTAACAGTCATAACCATCCGTCATCGACGGCAGCATATTATTTTTACTTAATTTTGTTTGATAAACTTGTGAGCAATATTGTAAACCTCTATCTGAATGATGAATTGCTTGATGTTGATAACATCTAGTTTTAAGTGTCATATCTAACGCTTTTACTACATCTGTCGCTTTCATATATTCACTCAGCTCAAAGCCCATTATCTTTCGACTATAAGCATCTGTGACTAGGGACAGGTAATGTACGCCTTGCTCTGTTTCAACATACGTAATA
>JAWUWS010000053.1:0-11960 GCA_034111705.1 Psychrosphaera sp. | reverse complement strand
TCATCCAACTATTGAGCGTCAGAAGCTACGCCAACTGGTTCGCCAAGCAAAAAAAGAACTTGAGAAAGAAAAGCCAGCAAAGAACTACAAAGAATTATTTCAATACATTAAAACGGAAATAAAAAGTTAGGAGTTTAGGTTGATGGCAAGAGTTAAATTAAACATCAAGGGCGTTAGTTTGTTTAAAATTGCATCAAATTTTATGTTTGTGCTTTTGATATCAGCTTGTAGTTTAGGTGAAGCTGAAGACACTCTAACTGTAACAGCTATAGATGATAATGGAGATTCATTTACTTCTCTAACTCAAGGTGAAAGCGTTATATTTATCGCAACACTACTACACGCTGGGAGTGACGATGGCATTTCAGGGGCAGAAGTTAGCTTTACCGTTTCTTCAGGTGAACTATCTGACGATTCGCTCTACACAGATAAAAATGGACAAGCGAAAATCGTATACGATTCAACCAATGCTACGGTCGGAGTGAATTTAGTCACAGCCTCTTATGAGACAGATGATGAAGTCTATAGCCACAGCTTTTCATTTAATGTGTTAGAGAGCTCTGTCGCCAGTACCTTAGACGATAATAGCCTAGAGTAAAGTTCAATTATCACTAATAACGTTACGCTGAATCCATTGACTCATTAAGGTAAGACTATCCTTGTAAATGATATTGATTTTATCCCGTTCTAAAACCTAGTGGTATAGAACGGGAGTACTCAATCAGACAATACAAAACTAGTTACTGCGTTCCACCAACAGTCATCTCGTCTAGCTTCAATGTTGGCTGCCCAACACCAACCGGTAGACTTTGACCATCTTTACCACATACGCCAACACCTTTATCAAGCGCTAAGTCGTTACCAACCATTGATACCATAGACATTGCATCAGGGCCATTACCAATTAAGGTTACACCTTTAACCGGTTTAGTTACTTTACCGTTTTCAATTAAATAGGCCTCAGAAGCTGAAAACACAAACTTGCCCGATGTAATATCTACTTGTCCACCAGCAAAATTAGTAGCGTAAATACCGTTATCTACACTAGCAATAATATCTTCAGGTGTACTTTGTCCTGCCAACATATATGTATTTGTCATACGCGGCATTGGCAAATGAGCATAAGACTCACGACGACCATTCCCTGTAGGTTCCACCCCCATCAAACGGGCATTAAGTTTGTCTTGCATGTACGATTTTAAAATACCGTTTTCAATCAATACATTATATTGCGCCGGAACACCTTCATCATCAATATTTAAAGAGCCACGGCGGTTTAACATAGTGCCGTCATCCACAATAGTACAAAGATCAGAAGCGACCTTCTCACCTATTTTGCCGCTGTAATTACTTGAGCCTTTACGATTAAAGTCCCCTTCAAGTCCATGCCCAACCGCTTCATGTAACAAAACGCCAGGCCAGCCAGAACCTAACACTACAGGCATAGTACCAGCAGGAGCGTCTATAGCTTCTAGATTAACTTTAGCCATATGAATTGCATCATCAGCGACTTGTTCATAGCGTAAACGGCCATCATTTATTTCTAAAAAATAACCATAATCAGTTCTGCCACCAATTCCAGAACCACCACGCTCTTTACGTCCATCTTTATCTAAAAGAACAGAGCAGTTCAATCGTATTAATGGACGGGTATCCGTTCCCCATGTGCCGTCACTTGCTACTACTAAAATTTGTTCAAACACTCCGGTTAAACTCACCACTATATTTTTAGCTTCTGGTGCTTGTTTACGGATATAACTGTCTACGCTTTTTAACAATGATACTTTGTCATCATTACTCATAGCCTCAAGGGGCTGGCAAGGCATGTAAATTTCTTTTGCTATGGTTCTGTTAATTATCTTTTGTTTTACATTAGCACCAGATGCCGCAATACTTCTCGCAGCTCCAGCAGCTTCCATAATTGCAGATCCATTTAGTTGGTCTGAAAAAGAAAGTCCTGTTTTTTCTCCGCTAACCGCCCTAACACCTACACCTTGCTCAATATTATATGAACCGTCTTTAATAATGCCATCTTCCATTACCCAAGACTCATGAGCACTGGCTTGAAAATACAAGTCGGCATAATCAAGTTTATGCTCCAACATGATCCCCAAACCATCTAGCACGTCTTGTTCAGTCAAATTATTTGCTGTTAATAGTCTCTGCTCTACTGAGTTCAAAGTAATTCCTATTTGTATAAATATATTAATTCAATTGGTATTGAAGAGTTAATCTTGGTAGCTGCTTTTAATATTACGACTAACAAATTTATTATGCTTTTTAATCGGCATTGATTGACGAACTTTGGTTAAATTATCGTAATTTAATTTAGTACCAAACAAGCCTAGTTCTTTCTCGGCATTAAAGATAACGGTCCCCCAAGGATCAACAATCATGCTGTGTCCAAAGGTTTGCCTGCCATTTTTATGAGTCCCTGCTTGGTCACAACCAATCATGTAAACTTGATTTTCAATTGCTCTTGCTTGTAGTAAGACTTGCCAGTGGGCTGCGCCTGTCTTTTCAGTAAAGGCACTAGGTAAAATAATAACATCGGCACCTTCGTCTCTTAACGCTTGAAATAAACCAGGGAAACGTAAGTCGTAACAAATAGCGAGGCCGATTCGTCCAAATTCAGTATCAAAACAAACAAGTTGCTCCCCCGCTATCCAATTGTCAGACTCCCGATAGCTGCCAACACCATCTTCCACATCTACATCAAACAAATGAATCTTTTGATAATGTGCAATTAAGTCTCCTTGTGGCGAATAAACTAAAGTAACAGGTTTAACTTTATTAGATGCTTTATTTAAGCCATTAGCATCATCTGAAATAGGGAATGTTCCAGCCACTAAATACATAGAGTATTGACTAGCTAATGCAGATAGTTGAGTTTGTATTTCACCCTCATTTAATGACTCGGCAATCTCTTGATTTTGACTATCACTTGCTCCAAATGCTGCAAAGCATTCAGGTAACACAACAATGGCATTAGTTAGGTCAGCCGAAGTATCATTTAATTGTTGCTTTATAAACGACAAGTTTTCACTAACGTTTGGACTAGAGCACATCTGCAATACATAAACTTTCATTTATTAATTACCTGTTTCTTTAATTTTTTCTTGTTGTTTTTTAATTTCTTCAACCGGGATACTAACACGCTTAGTAAAGCGCTTTACTTCTTTAACATTAGGTTTCTTTAAATCACCAGTTACCTTGAGCCTAACCTCTGAAACGATATCAGCATTCTCTATTACTTTATCTAACGCCATGACTCCTAGTAATGTAACTGGAGTAACTGCAGCTAGCCATGCGATTACTGGCAGACTAGAAGTAATTTTAGGTCTAAAACTAACGTCATAATCTAATACTTCTTCATTCAAATTTGTAAACCCGACCATGGACATATCACCAGCGACTCCGTCCATGCGAATGTTATCCGAATACCCCACACCATCAACTAAAGTAGCATTACCTTTAATATCATTGTAAAACAACCCTTTTGAAAATACGTCTTTGAAGTCTAACTTTAGTTTGCGAAGTAAAGAGTCAAAACTCAATAATGAAACAAAACGAGCACCTTGATCGCTTATTTCACTAAAATACCCTTCACCTAATCTAAAATTAGCCGTACCATTTAGAGTTTTAAAATCTAACCACTGGGGAGCACTTTTCCAATTTACATCTACATTAATAGATGCATCACTCTCCTCTATACCTGTGGACAAATCATATTCATCCATCCACTTACCAAACACTTTTGATTTAACGTTACCTTTTACATAAGTGCGGCCAGAGCCAGAATCGCCAATCCAGCTTCCAGTTAGATCGACACTATTACTTTTATAGTTTAATTTAGCTTTATCTATGATTAACTCAGGTCCAACAGAGTGTGCCGATAAGCTTATTTTCCCTAACGGCATTCCATTGTAAAAACAACTTTCACAATAAAAATTTATTGGCGGTAAATTACGAATTAACTCTGCTGAGTTTTCCATACTAGGTTTGATTTTTTCAACTTCTTTTGTTGCAACAACCTTTTCTGTCGTATTTGATGTTGTTAACGTTTCTTGAGCTTCTAATGGTTTAGGGCTTTCAGGTACTGTCATCATTTCAGTCCCTAAACGTAAAAAAGAAGAACTAATGCCAATCCCATCTTTTTTAATATCATTATGGATTAAAATGTCTGTTAACGTTTGTTTAGCACCAATTGAAAATAACCAGTCATCCTTTCTAGGCTTGGCATCTAAACTCACATTTTGCCAATCTTGTCCCAAAATAGATAAATGTTGGATATTGCCAAAAATATGGTGAGGTTGATCAATAAATCCAGGTAAATCAGAATCATTTCCTGGCAAATCATTAATCAAATCTAAAACAAACGCTAGTGTTGGCTCAAAGGCTAAAGACTTTTGCTCAATTGATATATCAAAACCAGATTCCGGTAACTGTACTAGGCTTTCACCAACACTAAGGTGGGCCTGTTCCATTCGGCCAGATTCAGCAACCACATTGCCTTCAAAAAATAATTTATCATCTAAATTGACTTGTAATTCACTACCGTCTTGGTCGCCTAACATTGAGTAACTTAAATTGGACTGCACTCCAGCTTCTTTAATAATCGGCTTAGTCACATCATATGAAGTGTCAGTTAAATCAGAATTACCGCTTACAAAATACTGAAATCCATCAGTCTCAATATTAACACTTACATCAACTTCTGATGACTGACTACCACCAAAGTAATCCATTAGGTTTAATGGGTGAGCAGCTGCAATAATGCCATGTTCCCAGTCCGCCAATACTTTTGCAGCAATGGTATAACCGGTTTCACTTTCATGACCGTTAACGTCAAAATTAATTGGTAAATTGAATAATTTTGCGTTCGTCGCTTCTACCTTGAAAGTTGCGTTTTCAAAGGTCACTAATGAGTTAAGATCGGTGAAATTCAAATTTAAATCTGGTAAGTTTAACTTTGCATTATCAGTTATCACATTACCACTAACCTTCACTTGCGGTATGTTCCCGTCGACATCTGGTTCACTGCTAAATGGAATAGAGATATTAACTGCCGCTGTTGAGTCCCCAGTTAACCTTACAAATTCAAACACATCACCTAATATTGGTTTCAAAGGCGTTGTTTCAACTAAATGATGGAAGTCTTCTAATTCTAATCGCTCTGGCGTGATTGATAATTGTAAAGATGCTTGCTCTGCATCTAATCCAATATTAGCTTCCACGTCATTTTTTATGTTCAAACCAGCAAACTCTCCTGAGTTTACTTTTATAGTCATTAAACTATCTTTAACGAGTAATTCAGCATCCATTTGATTAACTGAAGGCCAGTCTTTATCGAACTTAAATTGTCCTTCTTTTATCAGAGCTTTAAGAACAAAAGTGCCATACGCTGAACTGTTTGTTAAATCACTGTATGGCATTTTTGTTGGGTCACCACTAATAGCAACTTGAGTTAATTCCCCGCGCCCCAGCTCAATTGCAGAGTTCAAATAGTCATATGTATCCAAGGGAATAAGGTATTTAGGTAAGTATTGTTTGATACTGCTTGTTTTAGGTCCTTTGATTTCTCCATAAAGCGATAAGTCTGGCTTGTCGAAATGCGTGTATTGTGCGGCTAAATTGATAGAAATATCGTCATTTTCAACCATAATTTTAGGTAAATTTATCGTGACTCCGTGATCGCCCAATTTCACATGCGTCATCACCATGAAGTCAGAATAATCAAAATCTTTACTAAATGTATCGTTAGTTTCAAACTTACTTTGCTTACCTGTTAGTTCAAACCAGCCCTCATTATCCAACCAAGAGCCTGAAAGGTTTAATCCTTTCACACCCAAATAGGCACTACTTTGGGCTATAGTGGGTGCCAAACTTAAATTAGATATATTGGTGGTAGCTTGTATTTGATTATTTTTATCTAGCTCTAATTTGAAGAAGTCGAGATCACCATTAATATCTGACTCGGCTAAAAGCCCCAATCCCTTAGTGGCTGAAAAAAGTGAAAACAAACGAGAAACAGGCTGAATATCACCTTTAGTAACATCAAGTCGAACATTACTATCTTCAGACTTCACAACTAGTTGAAAACCTTCGTATTCGTCCATCCCGTTATTAAGCGAAATATCATTACTAAATAAAGACCAACCAAGATTAGATTTAATCCACTGTAGTTGCGCAGATTTAACACCTAAATATTGCTCTTTCTGCTCTTTCTGCCAACGAATTCCGGACTCTGCTACGTCGATAATAATGTCATCAACCAACCCATCTTTAACATTACCCCATACTTTAAAACTGGCTTCGGTTGACTCAAGACTTACGTGATCACTAATTAACTGAGCCAGCCAAGGAGACACGTCCATTTTTGATGCTTCTAAATATACTTGACCAAAAATATTTGGACGACGCTGACCATACAAGTCGACAATGACAGAAACTGAATTATTAGAAAAGCCGTCAACAAATAGTTTGCCACTAGCTTGATGTCGATTGCCATTATTAGTCCAACGTAAAGAGTCAATTTGATAGTCTTGTGTTTGCCCTTGTTTATGGCGAACTTTTACTAAACTATTTATCACTTTGAATGATTGTAGTTGTGACAAAAACAAATGACTTAAATTCTCAAATAGCTGACTACCATTTGACTGAGGCCTAACTTTATAAAACACATCACTGTTAATTTTTGCCTCTACGCCATCTAATAAAAATGCGCTACTAATAAACCTTTGCTCAATTAATGAAGCCCAAAAATCAACTTCAATTTGTGTTTCATGGATTGCGATATCTAAAGGGGCACTAACGGTTGGACTAATAATCAAATTACGCAGGATAATAACAGGGCCAGTTGGTTTCCAACTTGCAGCAATTTCCCCTATGGAAACTTGGGCGTTAAAATTAGTTAACAAGTACTGTTCAATATCTGTTTTATATTCATTAGCATAAGGTAATGTAAATTTTAGTATGCTAACTGCTACTGCAAATAAAATAACAATTGTGGCAAACAAAGCCCAAATTGTTTTTACAGTACGTAGGGTCATTTTCTTTAACAAAGTTAATCTCTCAGTAAGCAATAAACATTCAATTTATCTGCTTTTATATTGTTCAAATTGACCTAGGTTTAATAATGCTTAATACAGGTCAATTACACTTATTTGTCATAATACCTATTCCATCAATTTTTGCAGCAAAATCTATAGCTAATCATGGCTACAACTGCAAAAAACATACAATTTTAATAAACTAATGTTTAACAAAATGTAACCGTTCAATGATTTCAGCAAATTTACTAAAATAGCTGAGTAAAACAATTAATTGTCCGTCTTTATTTTTAGCATTTGTTTTTAGATATTAGTCACGTTTATCTGCTGCTCCTGATCGCAAATACATGTTAAAGTACCCACATTATTTCGGCTTAACATATTAACTATTATTTAATGAGTGACACTAAAGTCAACGTCAATCTAAACACTAATATGAGCACCACAGAATTAACCCATAAAATTAAACAATGGGGTCAAGAGCTTGGTTTTCAGCAAGTGGGGATTTCAGACATAGATTTATCTAAGTATGAACCTGAAATGTTAGATTGGTTAGAAAAAGGATTTCATGGTGAGATGGCTTATATGCAAAGCCATGGAACCAAACGTAGCCGCCCGGCAGAGTTATTACCGGGAACTATTTCAATTGTGTCTGTTCGTTTAGATTATTTACCCGCTCAAGCAAAATTTGCTTCCACTTTAGAGCAACCTAATCAAGCATTTATCAGCCGATATGCTTTAGGTCGTGACTATCACAAAGTCATTCGTAATAAATTAAAAAAGCTAGGCCAAATGATAGAAAAAGAGTTGGGACTAGATAATTTAGCCTTTCGTCCTTTTGTTGATTCAGCCCCTGTATTAGAAAGACCTATCGCAGAAAAAGCAGGGATTGGCTGGACAGGTAAGCACTCACTCGTTATAAACCAAAATGCTGGCAGCTGGTTTTTCTTAGGGGAACTGTTTTTACCTATTACCTTGGAAACCGATACCCCAACAGAAAACGAATGTGGAACTTGTGTAGCCTGTATAACTACTTGCCCAACTCAAGCTATTGTTGAGCCTTATGTGGTTGATGGACGTAAATGTATTTCTTATTTAACCATTGAACTTAAAGAGAGCATTCCTGAGCAATATCGTAAAGCTATGGGGAATAGAATTTACGGTTGTGATGATTGCCAATTAATTTGCCCTTGGAATCGTTACGCGCAACTATCAACTGAGCCTGATTTTCTACCACGTTCGCAATTACACCCGGTTACTTTATTAGAGTTGTGGCAATGGCAAGAATCGCATTTTTTAAAAGTGACAGAAGGGAGTCCAATTAGACGAATTGGATTTGAATGTTGGATGCGTAACATTGCGGTAGCACTAGGCAATGCTCCTTTTAGTTTCGAAGTAGTAGAACAGCTTAACAATAAATTAACGCTTATTTCTGACATGGTGGATGAACATATTCAGTGGGCATTAGCACAACAAAAACAAAAAGCGAATAATGAAGGGGTAGATTCTAGACAATTAAAACGTCTCATTAAAGCAATCAAAATTGGCTTACCTAGAGACGCTTAACTTTAATTGGCCCCACATTTAGCCAACCAAAACAGGATAAAGAGAAGCAAGTAATAACGTAGCCATAACACCATTGAATATGCGTAAACGTTTCACACTTGATAATATTTTGTGTAGCTTTTGTCCTAACACGACCCACACACTAATTGATGGAACCATTACCAGTCCAAATACTATTCCAACTAACATGACAGAATTTATATCTCTTTCTGGTGCATAAATACCAATTGCCGTTAATGCCATTGTCCACCCTTTTGGATTCACCCACTGAAACAGTACAGCTTGAATAAACGAAAATGGTTTAACGTTATTACTATTTTTATCTTCTGGCTGAGCAGCCGTTGCTACCTTGTAAGACAAATATACCAAATAAATGACACTGCACCACTTAAGAATAAAGTAACTTGCTGGATACAGGTCAAACACTTGCATAATGCCAATTCCCACTAACACAAGCATCAACACAAATCCCAACCCAACACCTATAAGGTGGGGCAAGGTTTTGCGAAAACCAAAGTTGGCCCCTGAGCTCATCAACATTAAATTATTTGGTCCGGGGGATATTGAAGAGGCAAAAGCAAAAATTGCTAAAGCCATGAAAATCTCTATATTCACTATGTATGCCCAACCTACTTTCGTTATAAATAATGTAGTTATCAATAGTTCAGTTTTTAACTATTTATTGAATAAATACTATAAAGTACTTCCCACGAAATTAAATTGCCTTTATTGTGTAATTTTAACCTTATAAGCAACAAAATATGAAAACTGATAGGTTTACCACTCAAATATTGCAAGAGTTAAAAAATGACGGCCGTATAAGTAATATAGACTTAGCGGATAAAGTGGGATTGTCACCATCAGCTTGCTTACGTCGAGTACAAGAATTAGAGCGTCAGGGAGTAATTAAAGGTTACCGAGCTATTATTGATAATAGAAAACTAGGAAAAGGCTTTAGCGCTTTTGTTACGGTCGGGTTATCTATCCACACAAAAGACTCGCAACGGGCATTTGAACAAGCCATAGCCCAATCAGACGAAGTACTTGAATGCCATAATGTGACCGGACCTTATGAATACTTATTGAGAGTAGAAACTATCGATTTAGTCGCGTACAAAATATTCCATACCGATGTGTTAGGTGATTTACCCCAAGTTGCAACAATCAGTACTCACGTAGTGATGGAGTCAACAAAAGATAAATAAACATATTTAGCCTGATTTTCAATCAAGCTATGACGCAATTAATTTCATCTAACTAATTCAAATATTTTATAAGAACTGCCGATATAATGCGATGTCCACTATCCATGTATTACCGGAGTTTTTCTTGGAACTAACTACCCTACAAAATAATTTAGACATTGTTTGGATCATTATTTCTGCTGCATTAGTAATGTTCATGCAAGCAGGTTTTACCGCTTTAGAGTCAGGCCTTACTCGTTCAAAGAATTCCATTAATGTTGCAATGAAAAACCTGCTCGACTTCATCCTCGCTGTACTTATTTTTTGGCTTTGTGGTTATGGCTTAATGTTTGGCGATTCGTGGGGCGGCTTTGTTGGTACCTCCTCTTTCGGGTTAAGCGGCATGTCTGAGGCTAAAGATTACGCTATATTTGCGTTCCAAGTTACTTTTGCAGGCACCGCCGTAACTATCGTTTCCGGCGCTGTTGCAGAAAGAATGCGATTTGCAACTTATGCCATTATCGCTGTTGTGATCATAGCTTTCGTATACCCAGTTTCTGGTCATTGGATATGGTCTGGGGATGGTTGGTTGGCACAAAAAGGATTTGTGGATTTTGCAGGTTCTACGGTTGTTCACTCATTAGGCGGTTGGGTTGGGTTAGCTGGAGCTATAATGTTAGGCGCTCGAATTGGTCGTTTCGACAAACAAGGTAAACCTAATAATATACATGGACAAAACTTAGTAATGGCGGTTATTGGTGTACTGATTTTATGGTTTGGTTGGTTTGGATTTAACGGTGGCAGTACTTTATCAGCCGACTCATCTATTGCATTAATTATTACCAATACAATGTTAGCTGCTTCAGCAGGTGGAATATCTTGTTTCTTAACATCATTCATTGTGCACAAAGGAACCGTTTCTATAGAGAAAATGCTTAACGGTATTGTCGCTGGCCTAGTAGGTATAACCGCAGGTTGTGCCGTTGTTGAGCCTCTTGGTGCATTTCTGATCGGTTTCACTGTGGGCATAATTGTATTCTTTAGCGAAGAGATCATTCTGCACACATTTAAAATTGACGACCCAGTAAATGTTGTTTCAGCTCATGGTGTAGCAGGTGCTTGGGGCACAATAGCATTAGCACTTTTTGCTCCTGTAGAAAACTTACCGTTAAAGGACACTTGGGCTCAATTGGGTGTTCAAGTACAAGGTGTACTGGCGGTATTAGTTTGGGGGCTAATAATGGGCTTCATACTATTTGGTACATTTAAAATCTTTTCTTTTTTACGAGTAACTAAAGAAGCAGAAGAAATGGGACTAAATGTACATGAGCACGGCGCTAGTTCAGGTCTGTTAGATACAATGAAAGCTATGGATCAAATTGTTAAAGCTTATAATACAAATAGTGATGTGAGTGGTGAAAAAGGCGATTTAACAAAACGTATAGAAATCGAATTTGGTGAAGAAGGCCATGAGATAGCTAGCTTGTTTAACCAATTAATGGATTATTTTCACGACACTGTTTACGATATTAAAAAAGGAATGGACGATGTAATGACAGCATCGGTTTTATTATCTACCTCAAGTAGAGAAATGCATACAGAAGCTTTGGAGCAACACCAAAACACCGACGCTTTCGCATCAGCAATGAAAGATATGACCCTCGCTATAAATAATGTAAAAAACAGTACCACAGAAGTATCTAGGGCCATTGAACAAACTGAAAATCACGCAGGAAATAGTAAATCTGTTATCCAAAAAACCATTCAGTCGATTATGGACTTAGCTGAAAATGTACATATTGCATTTGACAGTATTACGGTCTTACAGACTCAAATGGGTGATATTGAGGGTATTCTAAACACGATAACTGGTATCTCCGATCAAACAAATTTATTAGCATTAAATGCAGCAATTGAAGCTGCAAGAGCTGGAGAAGCAGGTAGAGGGTTTGCCGTCGTAGCTGGAGAAGTTCGTACTTTGTCTCAAAATACTCACGCCGCAACTAATGATATAAAGAACCTTATTGGTCAGCTTCAAACAAGCTCTTCAACAACTAAACAAGTTATAGAAAAAAGCCAAACTGAGGCCGGCAATACAGTAACCAAAGCTGGAGAGTCTAATAACGCATTGGAAATGATATCTAGCGCAGTAAAAGAA
>JAWUWS010000052.1:0-7642 GCA_034111705.1 Psychrosphaera sp. | reverse complement strand
GATGCATAAACTACTATGAAGTCTAACTGTTCATCACTAGCACCTAACTTGTCAAATATATCAAATAGTTGATCCATAACCCAATCAGGACGAGAAGCAGGCTTATCAATTTTATTGATAACTAGAATTGGTTTAAGGCCTTGAGCAAATGCTTTTTGTGTTACAAAGCGAGTTTGAGGCATTGGACCTTCTTGCGCATCAACAATCAATAGAACTGAGTCTACCATTGACATAACACGTTCAACTTCGCCACCGAAATCAGCATGTCCTGGAGTATCTACGATGTTTACACGGTAGTCTTTCCAGTCAATCGCTGTATTTTTAGCTAAGATTGTAATACCACGTTCTTTCTCAATGTCGTTTGAGTCCATAACGCGTTCTTCAGCACCACCACGAGTCTCTAATGTTCCAGACTGTGCTAATAATTTGTCAACCAAGGTTGTTTTACCGTGGTCAACGTGAGCAATAATAGCAATATTGCGTAAGTGAGCAGCATCAGCTGGTTTGTTCATTTAATTTCTCTCAAATTCATTTTGGGTACGGCGTAGTAAAAAGTCATCAAGTATTACATGTAAATTTACAATAATTTGTGACTTCAACTGCATTAAAATTTGCGCGCATTATACACGAATAAAAAAATAGTAGGTAACAAAAGAAAGCAGATATTGTGTCTTCTTTTCAAAAAAAACTAACTAATAATCAAATTTAAGCAGGTATTCTTATATTTTAAGTTGTTTTTCCTCTTGATATGCATAGACTAACCATCGGTTAATTTTTAGCTAATTTGGGTGATTTATGGAAAAAAATGCCTTTTATAAGGAAGTATTCTCAACTGTCTTAGGTTACAGCCTAGACCTATTTGCTTACATAGATGTCAATTACCGCTATCAATATGTAAGTAATAGTTATGCTCATTTTTATGGTTTTACCCCAGATGAGTTAATTAATCAAAGTCCAAAAAAAGTGTTTAACTTTAGTACATATAAAGAGGTCATCAACCCTTATTTAAGCCAATGTGTTAATGGTAAAAAGCCAGTTAATTTTGAATCTTGGATAACAACCAATAAATTAGAACAACCTCACTTTTTATATATGTCTTACCTCCCTCATATATCACAAGAAACTGGAGAAGTTGTTGGCATTATTGTTATCGCTAAAGACGTCACTGAATTTAAACGTGCCGAAAGCATATTATCAACTTCAGCTAATACCGATCCTTTAACTGACATCCCTAACCGGCTTTACTTAGAGAGAAAATTAGAATCGTTAACGCAAGGAACAGAACGATCTTCAGATCGTTTCGCTTTACTATTTTGTGACTTGGATGGTTTTAAACAAGTTAACGATACTCACGGCCATGCTGTTGGCGATAAAGTGTTATATCAAGTAGCAAAGAGATTAAGTAAGCACATAAGAAATGAAGATATTATTGCTCGCTATGGGGGAGATGAATTTATTATTTTAGTATCACCACTAGTTGACAGTGAAGTAATTTCAATCATAAATGAAAAAATTGATCGTTCAATCTCACAACCATTCGATGTTGCAGGTAACAAAATTAATATTGGTGTCAGTATTGGAACCTCTATTTATCCTGACGAAGCAATTTCTGTACAAGAATTGTTTAACCTAGCCGATAATAGAATGTACGAAAATAAAAATAACAAATCTGACGCATAACATTTCCTTATATATAAGATGAATTAAACTATTTATCTGCTAATATGATCAAATGCATTTAAATATTGAATTGAAATAGATATAGTTCTAAATACCCTTGGATCGCAGAACGTGATTTATTAATTCATCAACTAAAAGTAAATATAGTCTCCTATGAACGTAAAATTTATAAATCCATTTTTAGCATCGTTAATGAATGTACTTGAAACTATGGCGATGACAACATTAGTTCCTGGTAAACCAACCCTAAAAAAAGAACAAGAAGCCCGTGGAGATATATCCGGTTTAATTGGTATGGCTGGCCCTCAAACAAAAGGTTCTTTGTCTATTACATTTGAAGAGTCGTTGGCACTGTCTATCATGGAAAAAATGCTAGGTGAGCGCCCTAATAGTATTAATGAAGACGTAACAGATATGGTTGGTGAAATAACTAACATGGTAACAGGCGGAGCTAAAAATATACTTAGTGGCAATGGTTATGAATTTGATATGGCAACCCCTATGGTTGTATCTGGTAAAAACCATACGATCAATCATAAATGTGAAGCTTCAGCATTAATCATCCCATTTGATTCTGAATTTGGTAAAGCGTTTATCGAAGTATCATTTGATGTATTAGATGTTTAACCTTTTGGGTTAATAAACTGAATGTCTAATTGGCAAAAAAATATACTATTAAAACCGCGTAATCGCGGTTTTCATTTAATAGACTCTGAAATAATAAAACAGTTACCCCAGCTTCATAATACTCAAATCGGCGTGCTACATTTATTCATCCAGCACAGCTCCGCCTCATTAACTATTAATGAAAATGCAGATCCCACAGTAAGGATTGATATGGAGTCGCACTTTAATCAATTTGTACCTGAAAATGCCTCTTACTATCTGCATACTTATGAAGGTGAAGATGACATGCCTGCGCACATTAAAGCATCAATATTAGGCAGTTCAATAAGCATCCCGGTTAATAACGGCAATTTATTATTGGGGACTTGGCAGGGTATTTATTTAGGAGAACATAGAAACCACGCGAGTAGCCGTTCCATCATAGTGACTTACACTGGCAGTTAGAGGAACTAATTTCTTTTCTTAAGCAATATTAAAGTGGTCTTTTATATTGTCGCACAATTGATTTAGCAATCGTTGACGAGACTCTGAACTTGCCCATGCAATATGCGGAGTTAGAAGCAAATTATCTAAGCTAGTTAACATAACATGCTTTTCTGGTGGCGGCTCAATACTTACAACATCTGATGCAGCACCTGCAATCATGTTATTTTGTAATGCCTCAATCAAATCAGATTCGTTAATAATACCACCTCTTGCAGTATTAATAATGACAGCACTGTCTTTCATGAGCTTCAGTTCTGTTTTAGAAATCAAGTTCGTTGTTTCTGACGTTAATGGGCAGTGAATACTAATAACATCTGAGTGTTTAATCACATCATTAAAGCTAGCTCTGCCTTGTCTTAAGGTATTTGTATTTTTATGCTCAGCAATGAGTATCTTCATATCAAACGCAACGGCTATTTTCTCTACTGACTTTGCCAATGTACCGTAACCAATCAACCCTAATGTTTTACCTGTAAGCTCAGTTATAGGAAAGTCTAATAAACAAAATGATTTACTTTGACTCCAAGCCCCTTGTTTAACAAGTTCACGATACCGACTGGTATTATTGACTAACTCTAGCATTAAACTAACGACTAATTGAGCTACAGAGTTGCCCGCGTAATTTTTTATATTTTTTACTTTAATACCATATTTATCTGCTGCAATTAAATCAATATTATTCATGCCGGTTGCAGCGACACAGATTAGCTTTAATGAAGGGAGTTGAGACAACGTAAAAGCATCTAGTTTAACTTTATTTGTAATGATTATTTGTACATTTTGACAACGGTTAATTATATCCGCTTCATCCGTATGAGGATGTATTAACCATGTGATAGGTAAATCAATTAACGGAGTAAAATTAATATCTCGGCCCAACGTATCCGCATCTAAAAATACGCCCGTAAATTCTGGTGCTGACATTGCTAATTCCATTGATGAGTTTTATTGATGTTTAATAAGAGGCAGATCGTATTTTTGTTTAATTAACACTTGTTCACTTCTGACATTGTCTAATGCGTTTTGATAAGCCTTAATGACATTATCATGGGTCTGTTTATTAAACGCAATATAGTTACCAACTTGGTTCACCGTCCAAACTTGCTCATATTTAGTAACGTCAGCATTCAAGCGAGCCGTTAAATGTTGAAAACTATGTATTGACACCATCATCATATCTACACGATCTGATTGCAACATAATAAATGCACGTTCTAGGTTCTGAACTTTAGCCATATTAAAATCAGGAAAACCAATTTGCTGTAGTGATATTTCTGATATGTCGCCTTGAATTGTAGAAACTCTATAATTTAAAACATCACCTAGATTATTAAACTTCAAATTAGCACTTTTTTTAGCCATTAAAACGTGTTCTGAGTTAAATAGAGGCCCTACCCACTTAAACAAATTTTCTCTAGCCGGCGTTTTAGCCATGGTCAACAAAGCTGAATTAGGCGTTTTAAGAACCCCCCTATAACCACGAGTCCAAGGTAAAATAGTAATATCTTGCTCTGGCAGGTTTAAATCAGCCCAAATTAGTTTTAATGAGTCAATTGTAATCCCCGTTAGGATATCATTTTTTACATAATTGGCAGGCGCAAAGTCTTCACTATAAAAAGTAATAGGAGGAAGCTTAGTTGGTTTTAAATTAGACTTATTATTTGCTAACCCTGCATCCGAAAAAACAGACGCAATTAACGCTAAGCAAAAAGATATTACTTTATTCATAGAGATTAATAACCTAAACAATTTTATCTAACAAATATACTAAATTGGTTGGACACTGTTCGATTATCAGGAATTTTGTAGTTTATTCAAGCAAAGTTATTTAAATAATAACTTAAACCGCTTAAATCTTGACTTTAATCTATCTGGTTTTGGTTGTTGTTGGCTAATTGGGGCTTTTTTATGGTATCTGCCAATCACTGACGTTAGCACGACAGCAGCAATGATAGAGTATAAAACTTGATCGACGCTATAGACTTGAAACGCAAGAGTTAGGACTGTCATATCAATAACAAAGATCACTTTCCCGGCATGGATACCATAGTGCTTTTCCAAATATAGCGCTAAAATATTTACACCACCTAAAGAGGCTCCATGACGAAATACCAACAAAAGGCCAATCCCCATCAAGCCACCGCCAATGAAGGCTGCTAACCATAATGGAATAACATCAATAACGATCATTGAAGATAAGGTGTCCGACAAAATAGAAACTAAGGCGATAGAAAAAATACTTTTAAAGGTAAAAGCTTTACCCATTTGTTTTAAAGCGATAATAAAGAAAGGCAGGTTTATTAGGAAAAACCAGGTACCAAGGCTTATCTCATAAACATTATTAGTTATAGCTGCAAGACCACCGGTGCCACCAATTAGCAAGCTACTGGACTGTAAAAAGAAAAAGCCTAAAGCCACTAAAAAGCAACCTTCTATTATGGCGTACCATTCGAATGCAATCTTTTTCATTTTCACCTCATTTTATGTGGCGTGCAGTATATAGTTTTATTGACTTTGTTTCGAGTATTAACTCTAATCAACAAGCAAAGAATCCCCCAATTAAGAACAAATAAAAATCATCTATCCGCTAGTTTGTGCATTGATAAATAATGGTGAATTTTAGACATAAAAAAACACCGTCCTTGAACGGTGCTTTTATTGTTTAATTTACTACTGCAAGCGGTGAATAAATTAAGCTTCCGCGATTACTACAATTTTAATTGTTGCAGTAACTTCAGGGTGTAATTGGATAGCGATATCAAATTCACCGATTTCACGGATAACGCCTTCAGGCATTTTAACTTCAGCTTTTGCAACTGCAACACCAGCATCTGTGATTGCTAATGCAATATCACGAGTACCGATTGAACCGAATAATTTACCTTCTTCACCAGCTTTAGAAGCGATAGTCACTTCACCAAGGCCAGTTACTTTGTCAGAACGAGCTTCAGATGATGCTAATTCAGCAGCAACTTTCTTCTCTAATTCAGCGCGGCGTGCTTCAAACTGTTCAGTGTTAGCTTTAGTTGCTGGAACTGCTTTTCCTTGAGGGAAAAGAAAGTTACGAGCAAAGCCAGACTTAACATTAACGTTGTCGCCTAGTGAACCTAGGTTAGCAACTTTATCTAAAAGGATAACGTTCATATTTATTATATCCTCTTATTGATGTAAGTCAGTGTAAGGTAACAATGCAACATAACGTGCGCGTTTAATTGCACGAGCTAGTTGACGTTGATACTTTGCGCTTGTACCAGTAATACGACTTGGTACGATTTTGCCACTTTCTGTAACATAGTTACGTAATGTTGCTAGATCTTTATAATCTATCTCTTTTACGCCATCAGCTTTGAAACGGCATACTTTACGACGTCTGAAATAACGTGCCATTTGAATTCTCCTAATTGAGTATTTCTATTTGCTGGGCATGCAAGGCAATAATGGGAGTCCCTTTATTACTTTCGTGACGATTTAAAAAACCGCTCACTTGAACTGCATCACCAACAATAAAATTTTTAATTAACTGCTGTTGCTCTTTACCACAGGTTACAACATGAATTCGGATATAAGCATTTCTACTAAAGTCTGATTCTTGTTGAATGGATTTATGTTCAATTGAAAATTGACCATGAACCACACCTGCCGGGCTTTCTGAAAACTTAGGTGCTTTGCAAATCAGGCCACTTAATACAACTTGATTAAACACTTAAGACTTACTCCAAAAATTAAGCAGCTTGTTCTTTCTTCTATTCTATAGCTAAAGGAGAAGCTTCTGTAACTGCACTATCTTTACGAATAGTTAAGCTACGTAAAACCGCATCGTTATAGCGGAAAGACTCTTCTAGCTCAGCAACTACTTCACTTGGCGCTTCGATGTTCAAAAGAACATAATGTGCTTTGTGTAGTTTCTCAATTGGATAAGCTAATTGACGACGTCCCCAGTCTTCTAGACGGTGGATTTGTCCGTTTGCTTCTGTGATTGTACCTGTATAACGTTCAATCATACCTGTAACTTGTTCACTCTGATCAGGGTGAACCATTAGAACGATTTCGTAATGACGCATCGTTTGATTCCTTATGGATTTTTAGCCTCAAAATCAAGCTCAGCCACACTTGAACAAAGGCAAGGAATTATAATTAATGGCTGATTTGGCCGCGAATTATACGGGGATTAAAGGATAAAACAAGAACTATGTGCTTAATTATCAAACTATTTGCAGCAGCCTAACCTTCTTGACTTTCTGCTGCTTTTTCGGCCAGTTCTTTATCTCTTTGTTTGAGGCCGTCAACCAAGGTTTCGAAAGCTAATCTGAGTTGAGGATCATTTGGATCTGATAAAACATACTTTAGTAACACTTCACCTTTATGGTTAACAAATACGGTTGTTGGCGTTCTTTCAACAGCGAATAGCTTCGCCACTTCATCCCCCTCTTCCAACACAGTAAAGTCTAACCCTCGACTTGCCATTTCTTGAGTCGCTTTTGCTCTTGGGTTTTCCCAGAAACTGATGGCATAAGTATCAATTCCTTTCTTAATATAATCATGCGAGACGGTTTCTAACCCCGATTGAAGAAGTTTACAGTCTGGACACCAAGTTGCCCAAAAATGTAATACGTAAGCCTTGCCTAACAATCTCTCTGAAGAAAGTTCTAGTGTGTCATTTTTAATATACCAAAGAGGCGCTTTGTCTAATTTTGCTATTGGATTGCCATCATCATCTAATTCAGGCTCATCACCTAAAACAACTAATGGAAAACTGCATAAAAAAAGAATGATCAATAAGTTAAGCTTTAACATTATATTTACTAACCGCCTTCGACTATCTAAAAAATAATTTATTACGTTAAACTGA
>JAWUWS010000051.1:0-12389 GCA_034111705.1 Psychrosphaera sp. | reverse complement strand
TATTGATTTCTTTTGGTAGTGATACCATTCAAATAGACGACAGCGTTCAAAGTTGGATAAATGTGAATATTGGGTACCCATGGCACACCTCCTGAACTTATAGTTTAGTAAAGGTGGTGCACTTCGACCTTGAATCTGGCTTGTAAATGTAGAAATTCAGATTGTTAATTTATCTTGGTATATTTTGGATTTTAGAGTTGATTACCTATTTGAATTGAAGTGTTTGACTGTTTTTGTCTTTTGTGGTTAAACACTAGACACATAGATAGCTCAGAGTCTTTGATTGAGTGTTCTGATTTTATGTTTTGTCTTTTTGGTTGAGTTTGTATAGGCTTTTTTGTATTAAGCCAGCAATCTTCTACAACTCGATAAGTTAGGCCGTCGTTTTAGTTGTAGGTTTTCACTGAAATTTTGCAATACATGCTCATTACCTACTGCACCATGGAATACTTTGGTGAATTGCTTGGTCATAATTAACCAATTGTCAGGCTCTATGTTTAAGCGTGTGAGTATATTTGGTAGGTTGTTGTCTATGTGTCCTGCTTTGTCCTCTCTTATGCAGCGTCCTGTCATCTCTACTAATTCTATGTATTCTTTTAATTCAAATGGAATACCGTTTGGCATGTCTTTTCTTGGGTTACCAACGAATGGTTTTAATGCGCTTGGTTGTTGATTGTGGTTTTGCTCATGGTTAAGAACATGATGAATGCGTTGTTTTATGCTGGTGAAGTCTGAGGTTTCTGGTGTGGTTGCCATTTTGGCTCTTATTGGGTTTAAATCGACATATGCCATGCAGGCAAGTAAAGCTGACTCATCAAGCAAGGCTTGGCATTTGAATCTTCCTTCCCAGAATCTTCCAGTGCAGTTATCTTCTTTATTAGCTTGTCTTGCTATACCTTCATTTAACACACGCATAAACCAACTTATGTCCATTAGACGTTTTCTGTAAATAACCGTGGTTTGCTCTATGGCTAACAACTCTGATTCAGTTAAAGGTAATGACTCTGGTAAAAGCTCTTTATTTAAATCAGTTAAGTCATTTATTTTAGACAGGTATTTTTGTGTTAGTAACGTGCCTTTGAACAAGGAGTGCCAGCGTGTTAGAACTTCCGTTGTATTCCAACTAAGCGCTTGTTGTTGGTTAATATGTAAAACAAGGTGAGTGTGGTTGCTCATAACTGCATAAGCACAGACTTCAATAGCAAAGACTTGGGGGAGAAATAACAGCTTATCTTCTACCCATTGTCTTCTGTGCTCATAAGATTGATGGGTTTGTTTATCTTCGCCACATAAAAATGCTCTGCGAACACAACGTGAAATACAATGATAATACGGTGTATCCGATAAGCTAATTTGAAACACTCTTGGTCTAGGCATAACAAAACGCTCAATGTATCGATATGGGTACAACTGAGTTTAGTGCAGTTCAAATCACTGTCAAATTAAAGTGGGTGGCCTTAATGCCGATCGTTAATGCCGATCAGTTAGCCACTTTTTTGAATAATTAGTCATATTTTATTCAAAACTTAGCTAGCAAGAGAAACATCTGTAAACAAGACTAAACGTATATACAGAAAGGGCTTCAGTATGATTTATTACAATCACTCTTGAGCCTTTAATTTCATTGACTTTCGCTTAAGTGAACGGCATTAGTGGGTGGCCTTGTTAAATACTTAGCAATTGGATCTGAAGCCTCTTTGATTAAACCTTCTTGCAGCATAATTAACGTATTGGGTATTTTAAATGTTGAAGCCGGAATAAAGCTTTCTTTATCATTAACGTTATATTGATATTTTAATTTACAATCAGCTGATTCAATAAGTATTGAGCCTGTAACATTGTTAGCTTTGTAAAGGCTTTCAATCTCATTTTCTAAGGAAGGCTTAATGCTTTTATTTGACTCTTTGAATGAAGTGGCATCTTTAACTTGTTGTTTTTGCTCATCCGTTAAGGCTTTGTATTCTTGTGGATAAGGCCAGCCATAGCCCCATCTAAATGGTGTTGGTAAATATGGCGCACCACCTACTTGTACGCCAACCAGCATTAAACTTGCTATTTTAGGATTGCCAGACTTGGCGACACACTCTTTAAGTTCTTGGTCAGCCTTTTGTTTCTCTTCATAAGTGCCCCCTTTCCAATACGCGTAGTCGTGTGCGCTACAACAAGCTAGCCATAAGTCTTTGTGTTCTAACGTGCCGTCTGGAAATATGCTACATCCGTCTGATGTAAATGGTTTTAATGTTTGTGTTTGAGCCATCACTGGATTATCAGTATCTTCAGAACTAGCATTGAAAGAAACAGCACAACAACAAACCAATATATAAATAATATGCACACGGTTTTTAACAATTAACATTCAACACTAAACCTTATAAAAAAGACTCATATAGCTTGCACTGTTTATTTCAACGTTAACTTTTCTTAGATTTCTTGTCAGAAAAGTAATCCCATTTAAGGTAACGTCGGTACTGGCTTGGGCTTATGTATTCTTTGTACAACATGTCCGCCAAGATACGTTTTAACTTTTTAGTATGACGTTTGGACAAGTATTTATTTTGGAAAATACTGTAATGATATTTTCTTGGAGACGGCAACATAACCGCTAAAAATGCCCCTTCTGCGGCGTTTATTTGTGACGGTTTTTTACCAAAATAGTATTTAGCTGCGTGGGTTACGCCGTAAATGTCTGGGCCAAACTCTGCTACGTTTAAGTACACTTCAAGAATTTGGTTTTTAGACAGGTGTTTTTCTAATTCTCTGGTGACAAACAGCTCAGTGAATTTACGATGAAAACTTTTGGTATTGGAACGTAAGTAAACATTTTTAGACACTTGCTGAGAAATGGTAGATGCACCATAACTGAATTCACGGCGTTTAATGTTTTCGCCAATGGCATACATTAATGCATCCCAGTTTACGCCTGTGTGAGTAAAAAACTGACCGTCTTCACTCATAACAATGGAATACAATAAATCACGGTTTACGTCATCCAAACGTACCCATTTATATTGTTGTCTTTTACTTTTGGATTTGATTTTGGCTTGAACCGTTTCAACAGCCATTTCTCTAACGCTCTGGAACTCAACATTTTCTAGGTCTGGTACATTGGAAAATACACTATAAAAATATACTCCCAGTAATAAAACACCACTCCAAACTAATGCTCCAGTAATAAGAAAGGTATTTTTAACTATATGCAGAGGGTGAGATATCGCTGCTTTAACGGCTCTTTGTGTATGATCTTTAAACTTAATAAAGAATCCACGTACGGCTGATAATTTTGATCCTTTGAACTCGTTCGTTTTTGTAGAATCGTTAGCCTCTTTCAACTCTTTTTTTTCGTTATCCATACTTAACCTGTTTAAAATACATACAATAAGTGTCGCTTTTATTTAATGGTTTAAATAAATGCTAGTTACTTGCGTGTGAAGCTCTGTGAATATCAATCACTTCAATGGTTAAGATGTAATCTCCAAAGTCTAGTTTTTTCATTTCTGCTAATATTGAACTGCTGAGTTTAGATTTTTGTTCGTCAGTACGGCCAGATAGAATCTTTGCACCTATATGAATAAACGGACTTTTTGTTTTACCAACTTTATAGTTGGCAAATGACAAGGTTCTTGTTTTTATGTCATTTTCATTAAATAACTCAGACGCTGCTGCACCGGTATATACCGCATTAAGAAGATCATCAACGTTATTATCAAAGTTATTTGAATGTTCAATTACATAATGTGGCAAGGTATAACTCCTGTTGAAGTAAACATATTACTAAGGTGTTAAGCATTATTGTTATATCACTTAAACACCTACTTTTTAATTTTACTATTTGTAACAAATCCCCTAACGCTTTGCTACTTATAAATTTTTGCTTTTTTATCTGGAAAGTGAGATTACAAATTTAATGGATTTTATATACATACAGTATTAAACATATTATTTAAGTAGGAAATTTAAAAAGGAGTTGCAGTTATGGGTAAAGTACTGACAACCTAAGTTGTCAGGATTAATATAAAATTCTAGCTAGCCTATTATTCAGCTAGTTTGGCTTTTAGGCGGTTTTGAACAACTTCAACTAACAGATCCGGTTGGAATTTAGATAAAAAGTCATCACACCCTACTTTCTCTACCATAGCTTTATTAAAGTCACCACTTAGTGATGTATTTAATACGACAAACAAGTCAGAAATTCGTTTATCCGCACGTATCTCGCTGGTTAATTTATACCCATCCATTATTGGCATTTCAGCGTCTGTAATTAACATTAGGATCTCATCCTTAACGTTTTTACCTTCATCTGCCCAGCTTTGTAAAAGGCTCAAAGCTTCTTGTCCATTTTTAACAGGGATAATTTCAATTCCTAGTAGCTCTAATGTACTAGCAACTTGTTTTCTTGCTGTTGAAGAGTCATCGGCATGTAATATTTTTCTACCAACAAATTCAGAAAGGATATTTTCATCAACAATCCCGTCTGAAATTTCAATTTTATAGTCGATTATTTCGGCTAATACTTTTTCTACATCAATAATTTCAACTAATGCGTCTTCATCGCCTTGTTTAATTCGAGTTATGGCGGTCAAATAATGTTGACGGCTGACACTCGCTGGGGGCTCCATTATTTCGCCCCAAGTCATATTAACGATATGCTCAACTTTGCCAACCAGAAACCCTTGAACACTTCGGTTATACTCAGTAATAATGAGATTTGATTCATCGTCAGGTACCATTGCACGTAGACCAATAGCCGATCTCAAATTAATGACAGGAATTGACTCACCTCTACTATTTGCTACACCAACAATAGAAGGATGAGAGCCAGGTAATTTATTTAGTTTAGGTAATCTAACGACTTCTTTGATTTTAAATACGTTAAGCGCAAAAAGTTGGCGGCCTGAAAGACGAAATAATAATAATTCTAAACGATTCTCACCAACTAAATTCGTTCTCTGATCAACTGCATTCATCACATTAGACATAATGACATTCCTAAATTACTCAAAATTTTAAAGTTTAATTCACTTCACAAACAAAAGAATAGACCTTTTATTTTATTAATGAAATTTTATCTGTGTATTGTAATAACATTAGGTCAACCAAGATCCAGAATTAAACCATTAGATGACGTTTATTGATGTTTCAACGCTATTAATATCAGAGTATATCTTTATATGATAACTATATTTATTAATAGCTTATGCCAACAACTATAAGCCACATTTTATCTTTTATGCAGCAGAGGTTGTTTTTTTATCTTTATTCTTAGCCATTAACACCAACAACACTGACAATGAGGCACAAACTAAGAAGCCGACGGTTAGTGGTATCGCTGACTCGTTATATAAATACCCAATTAACCCACCAATAAATACTGATATTAGTGTTTGAATGGAGCTGATTACTGAATTAGCAACGCCTGCTATGTGCCCTAAAGGTTGAAGAGCTAAGGCATTTAAATTACCAAACAATATACCAAAAAAGAAAAAATTAACGGACAAGTACAACATTAGTATAACCAGTGCAGCTTGGCCTTCTATTGCCATGCAATAGAATAAAAACAAGGCACTACAAATCACTAAACCTACCAAAGCACATAAACATAAGTTAACCATTTTATAACGCATAACTAGCTTAGAGTTAGAAAAAGACGACAAACCAAGTGCTAATGCAAGTGCACCAAAATACAATGCGAACTGTTCGCCTAACGCATAATGTATTTGTAATAGTTGTTGTGACGAACTTAAATAACCAATAAAAGAACCAAAAATAACGCCACTGGCTAACATATAATTGCGGCTTACTTTATTTTCAAGGGTTTCTTTAACGCCATTTATAATACTGGTAACGGTAAAAGGTAAGCGTTTTTCCACTTTCAATGTTTCTTCTTGTCTGAAGTGCAACCAAGCCAGATTGGTTAAACTAAATAAGAATACAAAACCAAAAATATCACGCCAATCACCTATCCATAGAATACCTTGCCCAATAGACGGTGCTACCGCAGGTACTATAATAAAGAACATAACAATTAAGGACATAACTCGTCCCATTTCAGGCCCTTCAAATTTGTCTCTGATCATGGCTAAACTTACAATTCGACACGCTGCGGCACCAAATCCCTGTAATACTCGGCCAATGATCATCATATTAAAATCGACGGCAAACAAAGAGATTAAATCACCAATGATAAAAATACTGACACCTAGATAAATAGTGCGTTTTCGGCCAAATGAGTCAGAAATCGGCCCGTAAATCATTAAGCCAAATGCCATTCCAAAAAATACAGAAGACAATACCAGCTGTCCGTCATTAATGTTTGTCACTTGCAGATCAGCACTAAGTTGCGACAAAGCAGGTAAAACAGAATCAATGGTTAATGCAACTAATGACATTAATAGAGCCATCAAACAGATAAATTCAACGTTGCTGATGGATTTTATTTGAGATTTCATTTCGTTTCTTAAAAGTATGAGATACAAGAAGGTTACTTAGTTAATGCCTATTAAAGCAGATTAATAAGAAACTCTAGAGGGCCTACTCTAACATAAGCAACCTATAAATACGTAAGCTAAGTATTAGAAGTTTATATTTAATTATCTTCATATAACTCCAGTGGTAAGCCATCTGGATCACTAAAAAAGGTAAACTTTTTATTGGTAAATTCATCAACCCGAATTGGCTCTACTTCTATACCATTATCTGTTAGGTATTGGCTTACCTTTTGAACTGAATCAACACAAAATGCTAAATGACGTAAACCTTGCGCTTCTGGGAAACTCACTCTGGCAGGTGAATTGGGGAATGAAAACAACTCAATTTGTCCACCATCAGGTAATTTAAGATCTAACTTAAATGAATCTCTTTCTACTCTGTAGTTTTCAGCAATGATCTCCAATTGCAAAATAGATGAGTAAAAGTGTTTAGATTTGGGATAATCAGAACAAATAATAGCGACATGATGAATCGATTTAAACACAACTACTCCCAGTTTATTTATTGATGTATTTATAAAGGTGGATCTATTTTATCGGCAATCGAGGTATTAACTCTATACCAGCCGGCTATAGAGTAACGGTCACGATGTGCTCTTAATACTTCATGGGGAAATTCTTCACTTAAAAATACAACAATAGTCCCCATTAATGGAATAACTTTTGTGCCCTCTTTATCCGCATCATCTTTGTAAATAACCAACTCGCCACCGTCAGAACTTAACCAGCCCCAATTAAAATAAGCGACTATAGACAACACTCGGTTCGCTTCTCCTTTAAACGCATCATAATGTCGTTTGTAATAATCACCACGACCATAATGGGCAAAGTGGCTTTCAAAGGAAAATAAGCCTAAAAATAATCGACGATTTAAATAACTTTGTAAATTAGCGGACCAATTCAGCCACTGCTCAGTTGCATCAGCCTCACCGGTGATCCAAGAAATTGCGTCTGTACGGACAAATTCATTTTTTAAATATTGATCACCACGGCCAATACCAGCATCTTTAAATTTTTCAGCTTCCATATTTTGCTGGTGGATAAATAAAGAATTAGTTAACTCTATTGGTAATGCGCTTGGGCGAATACTATAACCTTGATGTTCAATATCTTGAGCGATAAGACCAAATAAGGTTTCATCAATCGTACTGTGCCCACCTAAAGATATGAGTTTTTTTATTGCAGCCAAATGATTTGCTCTTAATTAGAAAATAGACATGGGGTGATTTGAATTAGTTAAGCTGGAAGTATACTGTAAAAGTAGCCTTATTAAATACTGGTTATAAGCTAAATAAAAATTTAATATTTGTGCCCTAAAAAACGGTCTATTAACGTAGATATCCGTTCCATTACTTCTTCTTCAATTTGTTCAAATGTAACGTTTAACTTGTCTAAAACCAATGTAGCGCGTTGTTCTGGTAAGCTCTTGTTATTCATAAATAGTTCTAACTCAGGCTGAGTCTTGTCATAACGAGGAACCACTTTAAACGACAATGTAGCAAACTCAACTTTGGCAAATACTTTTTCTGCGACAATACAAAACGCTTCTACATGATCAAGTCCGTCAGGACCTAAAGACCCCGGTTCAACTCGCACCACTAACTCTAAACTTAACTCTTGATTCATACCAAGTAATACCTTAATGAACAGTCTTTAAAAAACGATAATAATATCTAAGCACAATATTTGTATTGTGCGAACTTATTTAACATCTATAGAGAATAAATTAATTTTATATTTATTAACTGGTTACATAAACCACACGCCTAAATTAATCTTACAATCTATGCTGTCTAATATCATGTGGATCATTAACCCTATACCAATTAAACGCACTGGCTTAACAAAGCACATCCCTAAATAAACGAAAAACAGAGGTAATTGATGCAATGGATGGAAGCCAATACTACAACGTAACGGATCATAAATTGGTGTTGCCAATAAATGATCTATATCCACAACCATAGTTAACATCATAATTAACAGGACTTTCTTCCAATTATCTTTGAAAAATAATAAGGCAATACACAGGGGAACCAATAAATGTAAGAACAGATGTAACATTATACTTTTCTAACTAACCTACCAATTTATCGTATGGTAAACTGCATGGTTTGCCCATACCAGTTTTATTGCTATAAATAATTAACATATAGGGGATACTCGCATGTTTACTTGCGAGTTAAGCTGTTACAATGCCGCCAATTTTACTGTTCTCATACATCTAGGGTACTACTTTGACACAAACATCATTTTCATCATTGGCACTAAAACCAGATTTGGTAAGTAATTTAGCCACTCTTGATTATAACGAAATGACTCCAATACAAGCTAAAAGCTTGCCATTAATTATTGAAGGCAAAGATGTTATTGCTCAAGGCAAAACAGGCTCAGGTAAAACCGCCGCTTTTGGTTTAGGTTTGTTACAAAACTTAGATGTAAAACATTTTCGTGTCCAATCATTAGTCTTATGCCCCACTCGTGAACTTGCTGATCAAGTAGCTAAAGAAATAAGAAAATTAGCCCGTGGTATTCACAATATTAAAGTATTAACCCTTTGTGGTGGTGTACCTATGGGACCTCAAATTGGTTCTTTGGAACATGGCGCTCATATTATTGTTGGTACACCAGGTCGAATTCTAGATCACTTAGACCGCGAGCGTTTGAATTTAGACAACCTAAACACCCTTGTATTAGACGAAGCCGACAAAATGTTAGAAATGGGTTTCCAAGATGCTGTGGATGCGATTATTGATTTAGCACCAAAAAATAGACAATCATTGTTATTTAGTGCCACTTTTCCAGACCAAATAAAAGGCATTGCAGGAAAATTGTTAAATGAACCTGTGATGGTTAAAGTTGAGTCTACTCACTCTGGTAGTAGCATTGACCAGCAGTTTTTTAATGTTGAAAACAATGATGCGCGTAGACAAGCTATCCAACTTTTATTGATGGAACACCAACCAGAGTCTTGCGTAATATTTTGTAATACCAAGATTGAGACTGTTGAAGTAACTGACTTTTTATTAGATTCTGGCTTTAGTGCAATTGAGTTAAATGGCGATTTAGAACAAAGAGACCGAGACCAAACACTTGTGCGTTTCGCTAATAAAAGCATTTCAATCTTAGTCGCAACTGACGTTGCCTCTCGAGGACTAGATATAGACAGCTTAGACGCTGTAATTAACTATCAATTAGCACACGATGCCGACACTCATGTTCACCGCATTGGTAGAACAGGTCGTGCAGGTTCTAAAGGTGTTGCTTGTAGTTTATTTACCAATAAAGACTCTTATAAAGTAGTAGAAATTGAAGACTACATGGACATCAGAATTAAAGAGTCTGAATTACCAGATGCATCCGTACTAGAAAGAGAAATTTTTGAACCGAAAATGGCAACACTTCGTATTGACGGTGGTAAAAAACATAAAGTTCGTCCAGGTGATATTCTTGGTGCGCTAACGGGTAAAGACGGGATTGCAGGAAAAGACGTTGGTAAAATCAATGTATTAGATTTCTGTGCTTATGTTGCTGTAGATAAGTCAGTAGCGAAAGAAGCCCTGCATAAGTTAGAAAAAGGTAAATTGAAAGGTCGTAGTTTTAGAGCTTGGCGCATCCGTTAAGCTTAAATTTAGCGCTATACAATCAACTACGTATAAACAAGTACAACTAATAATTATCATAACAAAAAAGTGCTAATTATTGGTTGTACATATTCAACTCTCCATCTAAATCTATTCCAACTTAAATCACTTTTACTCAAAACAACTTTTAACCTAACAAGACATACTAATGATAAGTAATAGTCACTTTATCCATTTTTGCTATTAAGCCACTTTGAGTTTGCGTGTAAACGACTTTATTAGTAAGAGCAGTTGCATGATTAAACGTTATTTCAACATCTCCTTCCATAACCGTTTTACCATCAGCAATGCTAACGGAGTTTGATGTGGTTTTAGGATGGTCGTTTTCAGAAAAGGTTATTTGAACATTACCAATATAGGTGTGTACTTTGGCGTTACTTGTTACTACTTCTTTTTGAGCTGTTATCTTAACCTCTGCAGCGAAAGAAAACTGAGACATTACAAAAACGCACAAGATTAATCTTTTTAATATTTTCATTTAAATTCCTTTAAATATAAACAAGTATGTCCTGCCCTACTTAAAATTTTCATTATAAGTTTATGCATTAACTACTTGATCAAAACTTCATGTTTTTAGAACCTATATAAGATAACAAAAGATTAAATTTTAAACAAATTTATATATTGCCAAATGACAACCTAACCTTTCAGTATTTATCATCATTACTTCCTTGCAGATATACAATATCCAATCATCTTGTGTCTTTAATCGCCACATAACATCGACTTTAGAGTGAATGCTCTGTATAATGCGCACGCTCTAGTTGGCAATAACTGGCATTCAGATCAGTTATCGTTCTGCAAGCCCCACATATCAGGAAATACCCTTTTGATCACTACCGCAAATATCACCATGCAATTTGGCGCTGTGCCATTATTCGAAAACATCTCGGCTCAGTTTGGTCATGGCAACCGCTACGGTTTAATAGGTGCTAATGGTTGTGGAAAATCAACCTTTATGAAGATTTTAAGCGGTGAGTTATCCCCTTCATCAGGTAATTATTCTATTACGCCAGGCAATAAGCTAGGTGTATTAAGCCAGGATCAGTTTGCATTTGAAGATTACTCTGTGGTTGACACCGTTATTATGGGCGACACCAAATTGTGGGAAATAAAAAAAGAACGTGACCGTATTTATTCTTTAGCAGAAATGTCAGAAGAAGATGGCATGAAAGTAGCCAATCTTGAAACCGAATTTGCTGAAATGGATGGGTATACAGCAGAATCTCGTGCTGGTGATATTTTATTAGAAGCTGGTATAGACGAAGAATTTCATTTTGGTCTTATGAGCCAAGTAGCTCCGGGTTATAAAGTACGTGTGTTATTGGCACAAGCCCTATTCTCTAACCCAGATATTTTATTATTAGACGAACCAACTAATAACTTGGATATCCATTCAATCAATTGGTTAGCAGACGTTTTAAACCAACGTAAATGCACAATGATCATTATCTCGCATGACCGTCACTTTCTTAATTCTGTATGCACTCACATGGCTGACATTGATTACGGTGAATTACGTATTTACCCTGGTAATTACGAATACTTTGTTGAAGCATCCTCACTTATCCGTGAACAGCTGTTAACAGAAAATGACAAGAAAAGCGCAGAGATTGCTGAGTTAACAGCCTTCGTTGCACGTTTTGGTGCTAATGCTTCAAAAGCAAAACAAGCAAGTTCTCGAGCTAAAAAATTAGATAAAATAGAGTTGTCAGAAGTTAAATCGTCAAGTCGGCGCACGCCTTCTATCTCTATAAAACAAGATAAAAAATTGCATCGCCAAGTTCTTATTTTAGAAGAGTTAGGTCACGGTTATGATGAAGGTCCATTGTTTAAAAATGGTAACTTAATCTTAGAAGCCGGAGCGAAACTCGCGGTCATCGGTGAAAATGGGGCGGGTAAAACTACCTTCTTACGTTGTTTAATTGATGAAATAAAAGCGAACAATGGTGTGGTTAAATGGTCTGAAAATGCCACTATCGGTTACTGCCCTCAAGACAGCACTACAGATTTTGATTGCGACTTAAGCTTGTTTGATTGGTTAAGCCAATGGCGTACTAAAAAGCATGACGATATCGCCGTTAAAGCCATGTTAGGCCGTTTATTATTTACCGCTGATGACTTTGAAAAGAAAGTTAGAGTATGTTCTGGTGGTGAGAAAAACAGACTATTGTTTGGCAAATTAATGATGATGGACTTAAACGTACTTATCATGGACGAACCAACCAATCACTTGGATATGGAGTCTATTGAAGCACTT
>JAWUWS010000050.1:0-12280 GCA_034111705.1 Psychrosphaera sp. | reverse complement strand
GCTGCTTCCTTGATAGCTTCGCTTGCCGCACGCTTAGTGCCAACAAATAAGATCTTACCTTTACGAGCTGCAACAGTCTTAATAAAATCCAACGCTTCGTTGAAAATAGGAACTGTTTTCTCTAAGTTAATGATATGAACTTTGTTACGTGGGCCGAAAATGAAAGGTTGCATTTTAGGGTTCCAATAACGAGTTTGGTGACCGAAGTGTACGGCAGCTTGTAGCATGTCACGCATTGATACGTTTGCCATTTTAATTTCCTCTAATGGGGTTAGGCCTCCATATATCCCATTCCTATCCGACTTTGTCGTCTTTCAACGATTCAGCACCCCGGGGAATGTGTCGATATATGTGTGTTATTTAATTTAAATTAATGTGCTATTTGTTACGCTAATAGCTTAGCTTTTTTACTTTTTCAAAAATGATTTAAGTAAATACTCAAAAAACCTTTGTAAAAATAAGGCGCGCTTTATACCATAAGAGGCTTAGCAAACACAACCAATTGCCCTCAAATTTGTTCATTTTTTAACATTTAAGGCAATTTCCTAAAGGTTGTGTCCTAATTCAGAGAGAAAATTTATGTCAGCAATAATTAAGACACCAGAACTAATCGAAAAAATGCGCATTGCCGGTAAGTTGGCCGCCGAAGTATTAGAAATGATTGGCGAGCATGTAAAACCAGGCGTAACCACCGATGAATTAAACACTATTTGTCATAATTATATTGTTGATGTCCAAGGCTGTATTCCTGCACCATTAAATTATGGACACCCGCCTTTTCCAAAATCAGTTTGCACATCGGTTAATCATGTTATTTGTCACGGTATTCCAGATGACAAACCTTTAAAAAATGGTGACAGTGTCAATATTGATGTGACGGTTATAAAAAATGGCGTTCATGGTGACACGTCAAAAATGTTTTTTGTTGGAGAACCAACAATACAAGCTAAACGTCTTGCACAAGTAACTCAAGAATGTCTTTATAAAGCCATTGAAATAGTAAAGCCAGGTTGCCAATTAGGTGACATTGGTGAGGTCATCCAAAAGCATGCGGAAGCCGCATCTTATTCTGTTGTTCGTGACTTTTGTGGTCACGGCATTGGCGAAGGTTTTCATGAAGAGCCACAAATAGTCCACTATGGTAAAGCTGGTACAGGCCCAGCACTTGAAGCGGGTATGTGCTTTACTATTGAGCCAATGATCAACGCAGGTACTTACCGTTTAAAAGTATTAAAAGATCAATGGACTGCAGTAACTAAAGATAGAAAATTATCTGCTCAATGGGAACATACTTTATTAGTCACGGATAATGGAGTAGAAGTATTAACACTGCGTAACGATGAAGATTTTCCTAGAGTGATCTCTAATTAAAAGTTAACAGCCATTTAATATTGTGTCTATGATGTAAACCATAAATCGAAGCTATCAATTAATCAAAGCTTATCTATTGTTTAACAAAGAGAAAAAAATGATTTTTGAAATACCAGCACCACTATTAGCGCCGTTACCTATTCCTTTTAAGTTAATGGAATATAAAGAACGTATTAAACAATTTTCAGATTGGAGTGTACAAAACTTCAACCTGATCCCAGTACGTTATTTAGTTACCGCTCGTGCTGAGTTTGTTGACTTTGTTTTACAAAATGTATGGCGCAATGTTGGACTAGATCAAGACGGAAATTTGAGTTTAGTTGCTGTTGGAGGTTATGGTCGTAAAGAGTTACACCCGCAATCTGATGTTGATTTACTATTACTTTCAAAAAAGGCAATTTCATCTGATTCAACTGAAAAAATCAGTGCATTCATTACCACGTTATGGGATTTAAAATTTGATGTTGGGCATTCAGTTCGCACTATTAAAGATACATTAAACATAGCCAAAGACGACATAACCATTGCCACTAACTTAATGGAACGTCGTCATTTGTCTGGTAACAATGACATATTTAAAACTTTATGCGATGAGCTAACTAATTCTAAATTCATCACATCTAAAGCATTTTATTTAGCCAAACGCGAAGAGCAAACTCAACGACACCACAGGTATCATTCAACCTCTTACAACTTAGAGCCAAACTTAAAAGCTAATCCTGGTTGTTTACGTGATTTACAAACTATTTCTTGGGTGGCAAAAAAGCACTTTGATACCCAAAGTGTCGCTGACTTAGTTAAACATGGATATTTACTGCAAGATGAATATCAAGAAATGGAAGAGTGCCAGGACTATTTATGGCAAATGCGATTTGCCCTTCATGTTGTTGCTAACCGCAGTGAAAATCGCTTGTTATTTGATTATCAGCATGACGTAGCTGAAATGATGGGGTTTGGTGACGACGGCAAAGCAGCAGTTGAACGTATGATGAAACGTTTCTTCCGTGTAGCCAGACGTGTTGTGGAATTAAATACGATGTTGTTACAAGTATTCAACTCCGCAATACTGGGAATCAAACGTGAAGTAACTGATATTGATAATGACTTTGCTATTCATGGACGTTCTTTGTTAGTTAAACATGAAGATGTGTTTTTTAACCGCGCCAATATGATCAAAATGTTCACTCATATTGCTGAATATGATGAAATTGAAAAGCTTCATTCTTCAACCATCCGATTATTACGCCGAGTGCGTCGTCGTCTAATGGGGGATTTACAAGATTTAGCTTATTGTAGAGATGCATTATTAGAGTTTATACGCCATCCCAACTCTATGGGGCGTGCTTTCACCTTAATGTTACGCCACAGCGTATTAGCTTATTACATGCCTAACTGGCGTCATGTCGTTGGTCAAATGCAATTTGATTTATTTCACGCTTATACGGTTGATGAGCATACCCATAGGCTGATTAAAAACCTACACAGGTTTACCATTCCAGAACATAAATCCGAGTTCCCTCTGTGCAGCGGTATAATGAAACGCATGGATAAACCAGAATTACTCTATATTGCTGGTATTTTCCACGATATAGGAAAGGGCCGTGGTGGAGATCACTCAAAACTAGGCGCCATTGATGCAACCAGTTTCGGTGAATTACACAAACTCCCAAAATCCGACACTAAAATAATTAGCTGGCTAGTAGAGAGTCATCTACTAATGTCTGTTACCGCACAAAAAAGTGATATCTACGACCCTGATGTCATTGCCCGTTTTGCTAAAATTGTAAAAGACGAAACACGATTAGATTTACTTTATTGCCTAACCGTTGCAGATGTCAGAGCGACCAACACTAACCTTTGGAATGATTGGAAAAGCACATTAATGGCGGACTTATATATCGCCACTCAACGTGCATTACGCCAAGGGTTAGAAAATGTTAAAGATATGCGTGAAACCGCGAAAGCCAATAAAGAACAAGCGCAAATTCTATTAGAAAAAAATGGGTACCCGGCGGATAAAATTCAAAAAGTTTGGAAACAGATCAGAACCTTGTATTTTGCACGCCACGCTCCAAAACATATTGAATGGCATACAGAAAAACTATTAGGGCATAGCTATCGTTCAAAGCAGCCACTTGTATTAATCAGTGAAACTGCGGTCCGTGGTGGCACACAAGTCTTTGTTTATTCAAAAGATCAGCCAGGGCTATTTGCCGATATTGTTACCACATTTGACACAAAAAATGTCAATGTTGTAGATGCACATATCTTAAATACAAAAGATGGTTACGTAATCGATACTTTTATTATCTTAGAGCAAGACAGTAGCCTGATAGCGACAGCGGAACGACGTGAAGATATAAAAAAATTAGTTGAAAAAGTAATATTAACCGGAGAGTGTAGTTCTACATTCTCAAAACGGATCCCAAGACAAATCAAGCAATTTACTATTCCCGTTGATGTTAGATTTAAAGAAGACTCCAATAAGTACACTAATATGATGGAACTAACAACATTAGATACTCCAGGTGTACTAGCTAAGATCGCAAAAGTATTTAAACAAAATAGCATCATGTTGTACTCTGCCAAAATATCCACTATTGGTGAAAGAGCAGAAGATATTTTCAGAGTATCTACCGTAGATAGAACCAAATTAAATGATGAACAAAAAGCATCATTAGCTGAAGCATTAAAACTAGAATTAGATCAAAACAATTAAATAATAAATTTAGGAAGAACATGACTGAGTTACAAAACTTAAACTCTTTACAAGAGATAATTGAAAAAGCATTTGAAAGCCGAGATGCTATTACTCCTGCTACTGTTACGGCGGAAGTTAAATCTTCGGTAGAACAAGCTCTAGAGCTTTTGGATTGCGGTAAAGCTCGTGTTGCTGAAAAAGTAGATGGTGAGTGGATTGTTCACCAATGGTTGAAAAAAGCCGTTTTATTGTCATTCCGTATTCGTGATAACGAAGTGATGGATGGTGGCGAAACTAAGTTTTATGACAAAGTAGATAATAAATTTGCGTCTTATACAGAAGCTGACTTCAAACAAGGTGGAATGCGAGTTGTTCCTCCTGCGGCTGCTCGTAAAGGCTCTTACGTTGGTAAGAATGTAGTATTAATGCCGTCTTACACAAACATTGGTGCTTACGTTGACGATGGCACTATGGTTGATACATGGGCTACTGTAGGCTCCTGTGCGCAAATTGGTAAGAACGTACATTTATCTGGTGGTGTTGGCATAGGCGGTGTTTTAGAGCCTCTACAGGCGAACCCTACGATCATTGAAGACAATTGTTTCATAGGTGCGCGTTCTGAAGTCGTTGAAGGCGTAATTATTGAAGAAGGTGCTGTTCTTTCTATGGGTGTTTACATCAGCCAATCAACACGAATTTTTGACCGAGAAACTGGCGAAATCACTTATGGTCGAGTGCCTGCTGGCGCTGTAGTCGTTCCAGGCTCTTTGCCATCTAAAGATGGCAGTCACTCGTTATACGCAGCTATCATTGTTAAAAAGGTAGATGCTCAAACTCGTGCTAAAGTGGGTGTGAATGCTTTATTACGTAGCATAGACGAATAGCTCGTAGCTCGTAGCTCGTAGCTCAAAAGAATATAGGTGTGTTACTTCTAACACACCTTTTTTACCTTCATTTTAATTAAGAAGCTTTATTAATTAAATACTATTTAAAGTCGCTATTTGGCATCCACCAAATATAAGTTAACTTTATTCACCCATCACTTGAATTCCTATCATTTGTACCGCGTGGTTAGATACTTTACTCTAACTTCATTCGCTGCTCCTCAAGCACGAATAACCCTGTTGATTGATTTTATTTAATGTCTTGTTGTGGACATTAAATATAAGTAGTCTTTTGGGCACACAGTTTGTGTGCCCTTTTTTTTGCCTAAATTTCAGAGTGATAAATCGCTAAAACCTTTATAGTTCCCAACCATTAGTACTAATAGATAAAACGTACGTCTCTCTACTTATCAAATTAACTGGTGAAATTTATTCATCCATCACATGAATTCCTATCGTTTGTGTCACGTCATTAGATACTTTACTCTAACTTTATTCGTTGCTCCTCAAGCACGAATAACCCTGTTGATTGATTTTATTTAATGTCTTGTTGTGGGCATTAAATACAAGTAGTCTTTTGGGCACACAATTTGTGTGCCCTTTTTTTTGCTTAAATTTCAGGGGGGATTTATTGTGTATAAATTACATACAATCAAATTTACTCATCTATCACATGAATTCCTATCACTTGTACCAATCGATTAGATACTTTACTCTAACTTCATTCGTTGCTCCTCAAGCTCGAATAACCCTGTTGATTGATTTTATTTAATGTCTTGTTGTGGGCATTAAATATAAGTAGTCTTTTGGGCACACAATTTGTGTGCCCTTTTTTTTGCCTAAATTTTAACAATACTAAAGGTAAGTCGTTTTAATTTAAGAATCCGAGGTTGTTGATTGCTCTTGAATATAAGACTACAAGTAAATTAAGTTGGTTGATTTATTTTATTTAATCTCTGTTGTGGTAGTAGTCTTTTGGACACACGATTTGTGTGCCCTTTTTTTACTTAATTCCTCAAATTATATTTTAAAGTACTTTCTTTAGATAACTTACCACTGCACCGAAATAGCCTTTAAAGCACATAGAAAGGTCAACAAGCATATTATTACCCTCAGCCTAATGACTCATTTTAGGGAGACTAACTGAGATAGGTTATTTAATATTAAGTAATTCCCCCCAAATTGGTGCGTGAAATATAAGACTTACAAAAAAAACCATTAGTATCAATAGATTATAAACTGGCTTATCCATTGCTTATTCTGGTATGTATTTTTAATCTTTATAACAAAGGTGTTATATGGCTGTTCAAACGCCAATTCGAGGCCTAAGGTCTTTTTGTGTTGCGGCAAAATGTTTAAGCTTTAAACATGCGGCTGCACAACTTTACCTGACCCCTTCCGCAATTAGTCACCAAATCAGACTATTAGAGCAGCAAATCGACAAGCAATTGTTCTTGAGACAAACGCGTGCGATTGAGTTAACCGAAGACGGTAAACTGTTCTATAAAAAAGTAGCTCCAATTCTAGAACAGTTAGAAAACACCATTACTGAATTTACCAATTCAGGTTCACTTTCTACCATTAGCATTACATTGCCAGAGTTTTTCTCTAGTGAAGTATTTGTGCCTAGACTTAATGAATGGTCAGAGAAATACCCTAATATTAATCTGCAACTTGAAACCGTTAAAAATCGTACTCAAAGTTCAAAAGAGACAAACCTTTCAATTGTACTAGCCAGCAGTAAACCAGCTGATGCAATCGTTTATGAATTATTTCCGATTAGTTACATGCCTGCATGTAGCCCTGATTTATTTAAGAAACTTAAGCCATTTGGTAAAGAAGCCTTAAACCAAGCGCCATTAATCGTTCATCAATCCAGGCCTTGGGCATGGCATCAATGGGCGGAGGAAAATGACATTGCTGACTTTTCGCCAAAGCGTATTGTTCAAGTAGATAGCATGTTTTCAGTGGCTAGAGCAGCACAACAAGGAATTGGCATTGCACTTATTCCTCTTCCGTTAAGTCAAAACTGGTTTGATGAAGGCGTTATTTTTCCATTGTTTGAGCAACAATTACAAACTCGCGACAAGTACTATTTAATTCAGCATGATTGGCATGCCTCTCGAGAAGATTTAGATGTTTTTGTTCAATGGTTATTATCCGAATTTAGTCAGTAGCATTATTTAAATATAGAACTGAATGTTAACTTGTTGGCATTCAGTTCTTTTTTATCTACATAAGTGAATTTTATTTCAGCATTAATGTCATTAATGTCCTTTGTCAGTTACCTCGACACTCTCTACATTGAATATAACGAAAACATTCGTTACTTACTCAATCAGGAGAAACACATGAAAAAACTAATCACACTTACGCTAACAACATTATTTGCTTTTAATGCATTTGCAGAAGCACCAAACAGTTTTAAAATGGCGGTAATTCAAGGCTCAGATGGCGCGTCAGATATACGTGAAGGTAATTATGAAAAAGGTATTCAAAGCATAGTCACTCGTGATGAGGGATTTGAAGCCGATGATCAGCTAGCCATGCAAATGAACTTATGCGTTGCATACACTAACTCTAGTCAATTTGAACTAGCCAACCAATCATGCGACCAAGCAATTGCATTATCTAAAGCGTTTGTTGAAACAAATGATCAAGCACTTAGGTTTGTTTCTTTAGCATTAAACAATCGCGCAATTTTGAAAACAAAAACTCAGGATTTTGAAGGTGCTTTACAAGATCTTATGCAAGCAACTGAGATTAACAACACATCAATAATAAAAGGTAATTTATTAACCTTGATCCAAAAGCAAGCTGACAATATTCAATTCAAATCTATGCAGGTTACACAGGCGTAATTAAGGATCTCTATTTTGATAAATAAAACAACACGGGAGTCTTTAGTTCGCTCCCGGCTAGTTTTCTAAAGGTTTTAGCTTACAACAAGTTAAAACCTTTTTGCTTTAATTAACACCCAGCTTATCAGTAGCGCCTACTTTAAAAATATCCATTGCTTTTCTCTGCCAATTTATCGATCATTCACTTTACTCGCTCAGGCAAAATAAAATAATTGCGGCTTTATTTATAGCCAAACTGGATACCTTAATATGTTCGACCCTCAAATAATGAAAGAAGCAATAAACACAACGATGCCTTTTGGAAAATACGCAGGTAGAAAGCTCATTGAGTTGCCAGAACCATACTTGGTTTGGTTTCATCAAAAAGGCTTTCCTCAGGGGAAGTTAGGACAACAACTAGCATTGTTATATGAAATAAAATTAAACGGCTTAGAGGGGATGTTAAAGCCGTTAATAACCGACTAACGCTCTTGTTATAAATGTGAATAATGGTTAGACACTATTAAACTATGTGTTACATGCTGGAAAGGGTTCATTTAAAAGCCAGTGTATTTAACCTCTTTATCGCTAGTTTATTGCCTAGTTCCTTCGCTTGTTGATAATAACCTATCGCTTTTTCAAACGACAATTCACAGCCCCATCCCATTTCGTGACATTTAGCATAAAAATACAAACCGTAAGGGTCATTTTGTTTTGCAGCTTGTTTATACCAATAGCCCGACTTAACAACATCTTGTGGTAGCCAGCGCCCTTCTATATAGCCATGACCGAGCAATAGCTGTGCATTGGTATTGTTCATTTCAGCAGCCTCTAATAACGCAGTATAAGCATCTGAATAAGCGTTTATACTAATGTAATGTTGGGCAAGCAGAGTCATAGCTGGCGTAAAACGTTGTGCAGCTGCTATCTTCACCCAAATCAAATATTGTTCTTCCATAAACTGCTTTGGATTTTTTAAGTTATTTTTGTTTAATGAGCTTTCAACAAATGCGTTTCCTTTCGATAGATAATCTACCCAGAAATTCATAGCTACGGGTAAAATAGTCGAATAATCAACATTCTGTTTTATACCTTCAGCGTATTCCTGCGTTAAAGGCAGGTTTAAAAACTCCATAAAACTTGGTTCTTCGTATTTTTTGTAAGCTTGAAAGTCTGTATCAACACATGTATTGGCAAAATATAAATCCTGACTTGCAATTTGTTCCACTTGATTTTTATTTAACTTTTTAGACGCAACAAATAAGTTAGGACCTATCCATTTCGGTTTTGCTACGTTACACAACTGCGCTTGTTGGTTTGGCTTAATTTGATACTCATCTATGTATCCTAACCAATGAGCTAGCTCATGGATAAACACTTGGTCGCTATCCTGTTTATCTAAATACATTAAACCACCACGAGTATTTGCATCCCCTTGATCAACAATGACTAAAACATGAGTATATGTAACTGGGTTTATACTGACTTTTTTTAATAAAGATTGTGCTAGTTGATTAAGGTCGCACTCAATACGATTATATATATCAGAGTCACATACCACTTGTAATTCAGGCAGGGGTTGCGCAGGTAAAAAACAGATTGATAGACCACTGAGTTTTGAATTAACAAATGCAGCTTCGAATTGCTTAGCTTTGTTGAGTAACGACTGTGATTCAACAACGGTTTGAATAGTAACGGCGCATTGTAATTCAATTTTTGGCTGCGACACTTGGTTCTTAATATTAATGACAGGCGTTTGATTTGAAAATAGCACCGGATTATTTTCGTCTGAGGAAGTCGAAACGGATAACATAGATTTAATATTCTGGTATTGAACACTTAAATCATCTTCAGTGTTTAAATTATCTTCAAGCGTATCTAATGCATCACGATATTGTTGCTGGAAAGCTTTTGCTAACGCCCATTTTTTATCTTCAACTAAGCGATTCAGCTTGATCAATATCGCTTGCTCATGCCCTAATTTCACTGCCTGTTGCAGCCATACGTTTTGGCTAATATGTTGGTTTTCATGTTGAATTAAGTACCATTGAAAGACCGACTGTCGATGATTCAAACTGGCTGCTTTTTTTAACCAATATTTATCTTTGGTTTGTAAATATAATTGATAATTGGCTTGTGGGTTATCTACACTTGCAGCGGTGTAAATATATGATTGAGATTGTTCAAAGTGGTGATTAATTAACGGAGTAGATAATAAAATGCTGTCGGCTTGCACCAACAGCAAAAATAATATATTAGCAATAAATCGTAAAGAAAATGTAATTGCGTCCATTTTTGAAGCTATTAAGGTTTAGTAGGTAATGACTCTAAATACTTTTCTCTATCCTCTTTATATAACTCGTTTAACTCTAAACGAGCATATTTATGTTCAACAAATTCATGCACATTAGTACCTAAAACAAGTCTAAAATAATTTTTTGCTGCTTCTACGTCATTATTTAGGAGTTTTAATTTGGCAAGGTAAAAATAACCTTCACACAATCTGTCGACTAACTCTCTGCTATTATTTAAGTTAACACCCATTTTTTCGATGAATGTTTGCTCATCCAACTTACCCAAATATAAAGCAACTATATCGTTTGCCCATTTAGATCTATCTAACATCTTTGAATTACCTAGAAGGCGCATTTTAGCTTCTTCTGGATTGTGTTGATATTCAGCTAAAAATAACCAAATGGCTCGATAAGGATCCGTTTGGTCATCAATAAAAAACATTTCTAGGTCTTCGATGGCTAAACCTGTACGTCCATAATAATGTAAGGCAATACCACGATTTAAATGCGCGTAATTATGTTCAGGTTCAATTTCCAGTGCAGAATCAAACGCTTCAAATGCTTGTTCGTACTGGCCAATTAACGTCATATGAATGCCAATAAAATTATATGCATCAGCATGGTCTGGCTTTAACTCTAATGTTTTACGAAAATCTAATTGCGCTAACGAACGTAAACCTAAGCTGTCGTAAATAACGCCACGGTCATATAACATTTGAGCTAATTTATCTTTCTCTAACTTAACGTGGTTAATAATTTGAGTTAATTTGGCAATAGCCAATTCACTTTTATAATCAATGGCTAGGGGCTCTGTAATAACAACACGATTAACAACGTGAGGCTCACTATTATTTGATACATTTGATTGAGTAGCACACCCAGTCAACAAACTAGTTGCAACGATTACAACCAACACAAAAGGTTTCATATTATCTCCTACCTGTAGAAGTCTATTAATAACATAAAATTACCACAGGAATAAGTACTAAATCGTATCGCCAGTTACCTGACGTCATATAACTTCACGTATTTGTTTATTGTAAAACAACAAACACTTAAAATCTTAATCCGCATAACCACTGCCGATAGCTCTAAATGGCATTTCAAGTTCTAACTCAGGTACCTGTAAACCAATCCATGTAGGAAACGTATTACTGTTAGGACCGGGGAAAACTGTGTATTCATTCGCCCAAGGATAACGGCTAATAGCTTCAGTAATTTTAGGAATTAACTGTTTTGCTTTATCGCCTTTAATGGATAATATTTTCTCAGGCTTGGAACCAAACCAATATTTGTCTGGTGTTGATGTTTTGTATTCTCGTAATGCAGGTAAACCACGATTAACTCGCCAACCGGTTACTTCATAAACGGTATATTGGGTGGCATTTTCAGCTTTGATTGCAATCCAAGGATGTACCGCAAACCAACCACGCCAGCTAAATGCATCAGCAGCATAAAATTCAATTATAGCCCGACTTTCCTTAATAGGATCTGCAGCTAACCCTGATGACTCCCGACTGGCTTTACGCCAATCGGTATTAGCACAACCTCCAAGAACACTAACGAACAAGATAAATAAAATAAGTTTATACATTAATGCTCCAAATTAAATAGTGAAGGGTTAGGTAATAAAATATGACATTGATAATCTATCAACTATTTAGAACCGCCACTCAAACGACTAGCCCAATTACCATCATGTTCATTTAAACAGCTTTCTTCATCGTCATAACGTATTAATTCATCGAGCTTTTTCACCTTAACACCGATGGCATTAAGATGCTTATTCAGAACAGATAAAGTAACTTTATCAGTTACGCTAGCGTCACACTCTAACATTAGAAATTGTTCGACATCACTTCGTGTTTCAAACACACAAATTACTTTTAAACTGCTAGGAAAAGATGAGTAGTCAACGACATGCGTTAACCACTTAAAGCCAAGAACCGTTTCATAATAATCGTCACACAATTCAGTTAATATGGATCTAATTTTATTATCAATTTTTTTGTCAGATTTGCGCATTTAAAAACAGAACTCTAATCCAAGTCATTTAATGGCCAAACAACAATAAAGTCTTCATATTGTTGCTCTTCCACTAAGTTATCAAACACAACTTTGTTTCTCACTGACATACCAGCTTGATGCATCTTAGATTTTTTCCCTTTATTTAATAATGGATGCCAACTA